>CAVFEZ010000048.1:0-22365 GCA_963621665.1 Akkermansia muciniphila
TCAGTCGCATAGCCCGCTATGCTCCTTCAGAAAGAAAGTGAAATCTGCTCGGCTAAAATCCAAAAATCCATCAAAGACAATTTATAGAACCCGCCTTATGCCATATCGGCCCGTCGCCTGGCATTGTGGCCGATTGTATCAGATTTGTAATAGATGTGACAAAACAAAGGTAGGCAGAAAAGACCGTCCGAAAGGCCCGGACGACAAGTTTTTTCTGTGGAGGGACAAGTTTTTTCAAAAAAAACACCCTACTGGGTGTAACTTTTTCCCCTGTACCCAGTCTTAATATATAGAACAACGATGAAGAAAGTCAGTTTCCGCAACGACGTGTTGCCGCTCAAGGATATCCTTTATCGACTTGCGTTGCGTATCACGCTTGACCGGGTCGAGGCGGAAGATGTCGTGCAGGACGCACTGATGAAGGTTTGGGCACGGCGCGACTCCTGGGACACCATCGACTCGATGGAAGCCTATTGCCTCACCGTCTGCCGCAACATCTCGCTCGACCGTGTCGCCCGTCGCGACACCCGCCAGACACCACTTGGCGAACAGGTGGCCGAGCAGGCCGACAAGACCTCCTCTCCCTTCGACCGCGCCGTGGCAAGCGACCGTCTGTCGATCGTGAGAGACATCATTGCCCATTTGCCCGAGAAACAGCGCACCTGCGTGCAGTTGCGCGATTTCGAAGGCCGGGCCTACAAAGACATCGCCGCCGTGCTCGGCATCACCGAAGAACAGGTGAAGGTCAATATCTTCAGGGCGCGGCAGGCCATCAAGAAAAAATATCAGGAATACGACAATTATGGACTATAAATACATCGACCAACTGCTGGAACGCTACTGGAGTGGCGAGACCACCCTTGAGGAAGAGCAGATACTCCGCTCCTTCTTCAGCCAGCCCGATGTGCCCGCGGAGATGGCCAAGTACCGCAGCCTCTTCCTCTACGAGCAGACCGAGCCCAAGACCGATGTGTTGGGTGACGATTTCGACGAGCGCATCCTTTCTATGATTGATGAGCAGCCCGCCGTACGTGCCCGTGTGGTCACCCTGCGCCAGCGTCTGGCCCCGCTCTTCAAGGCCGCAGCCATCGTTGCCATCATCCTCACGCTGAGCAATGCCGCCCAGGTGTCGTTCATGCCCAAGGAGCAGGCCACGGTAAGCACGGTCGACCACCTGCACCACGGTGCCAATGTGGCCATGGGCGACAGTTCGCGCATCGACACGCTCAAGCAGAGCAGTCTCGACGGCGACGTGCAGCAGGTGTTGCCGGCCCTCAAATAGTGGGCGTCCACGGTGCCGGCATGCAGATGCGGGCATCGGCAGAAAAAGATAATTTCTATGCTTTCTCTATAAAATCAATTCAGTAAAACAACAACTTATCAAAACACTCGATATGAGGCTGTGAAGTCTCATGTTCTCTCAAATTTTTCATAACATACTAACGTTGGATTCACCCCGGAGCACGCCGCCCCGGGGTGAATTGTTTTAGGCACCAATACTTTCACTGTCCGCATCCGGTCTTCTCAAACCGATAAAAATACACTTTTTGTTTCATTTCGTTCTTGGTCTCGCCGGCATCGCCGTCGGGGGTGAACGTGTAGTCGGTGTGGCGGGCGAAGAAGGCGGCGCGGTCGTTGTCGACGATGAGCAGCACACCCTTGTCGGGTCGGGCCGACTCGAACTCTCCGATACGGTCGCCGCTATAGAAGTTGGCACCGAAGAAGTGCATCATGTCGTCGGCAATGTAGGAGTAGAGGCGGTCGGTGGGGTAGCGGCGTTCGAGAAGTTCGGCCATGGGCCGCAGCGACTTGGTGTTCATCACCGTCGGTTGGTACACGCCGTCGAGGGCGAGGAAGATGGTGACGAGCAGCAGGACGGGCATGGTGATGAGCGCGCTGCGGTCGCTCCGCGAGCGGCGGCGCACCATCATGACCAGCACATCGATGCCGGCGATAGCCGGAACGGCAGCCAGTACAAAGGTCCAGCGGGACAGAGGCAGATGGGCGAGCGCCTCTACCATAGCGATATTGTCGGCGGCGTGGCGGCCGTGGGTGAGCATATCGGGCATCCATCCCATGCGCACGGCCACAAAGACAGCCGTCACACCGATGGCCAGCACGCCCAGCGTGGCGGCAAAGATACGCACCGGAGCGCGGCGTCCGCTATCGACGAGCCACACGATATATTCGGCCAGCAGTTGTGCCATAAACGGATAGCAGGGCAACAGATAGACACTGCGCTTGCTCGACGGCAGACAATAGAAGACGAACACCGTCCAAAAGGCCACCCACACGAACAGCCGTACCGGGTCGCCCTCACGCAGTCTTGCCGCCCATGTGCGCCATTTCGGGGCTTTGACCGCCCCGGTGACTGTGCCGGCCAGTTTGCGCCACGGCAGCACGGCCAGCGAGAAAAGCACAAGGAGCGTCCACGGCATCCATCCGGTGATGAGCGTGAAGAAGTTGTAGGGCCAGGCATGCTCGTGCGACCCGTAACTCATCGTGCCTGTCATGCGGCCCACGTTCTCCTCGACCACAAGGTCGAGAAAGTGCTGTCCGCCCTCGCGCCAGGCCGCGATATACCACAGGACCGGCAGTACGCAGGCAAGCAGTCCGACGGCCGCCATGCGTCCGGCCGTCGGCCACAGGCGGTCGCCGCGCAGCAGCGCGTAGATACCCATGGCCAGACAAGGCAACACCATGCCCACAGGCCCTTTGGTCATCACCGCCCCGCTCATGCAGAGCACGGCCAGAAGAGCCATCCGCCATTTCCCCGTTTCCCGCCAGCGGTAGAGCAGAAGCATAGCCCCCACGGTGCAGGCGGTGAGTACCATGTCGACGCGGCAGTTTACTCCGGCGCGGTGCACCTCAAACGAGGTCAGTGCCAGCATCGCCGCAAGTGCTGCCACACCCTGTCCCTTGCGGCGGGCGAAGAAGCAGTAGCAGCCTATGGTTATGGCAAGGAGAGCCAGTGCCGACGGCAGGCGCGACACATATTCGCCCACATGACCGTCGGCCAGGGCGCAGAGCGCGATGATCCAGTGCATGAACGGCGGTTTGTAGGGTATGTCGCAACCGTTGTTGACCGGGAGTATCCAGTCGCCGCCGTCGATCATCGACAGGGCGACGACCGCCTCACGCGGTTCGCCTTTGGTGGAAAACTCCGTCAGTCCGAGGAAGGGCAGCAGCATCGCGGCGGCCACACCCACGACGGCGATGAGGTGGATGTGGCAATCCACTGCCTGCATGAAGCGTTCCATGAAGTGTCTGAAAATACGCATAGTGCAGAGTCTGTTTTTCTTGTGAAATGATGTTTCCTTTTTGCGAAGTTATGCAAAAACCTCCAAATATGCCCATTTCATCGGGCAGTATTTGTATTTTTTCGAATATCGTATGAAAAAAAACGAACGGCACCGAAAAAGTTTTCTTCTAATTTTGCCACCGGAAACAATCAAATCAAAAAACCTAAATTCAAATCTTATGTCATTGATAATGATCGTCGAGTTGCTCGTCGTACTCGTAGCACTCTGGATCGGAGCCCGCTATGGCTCCCTGGCTCTTGGAGCCATCTCAGGTATCGGCCTTGCCGTGCTCGTATTCGGATTTCAGTTGAAGCCCGGCACGCCCCCGACCGAAGTCATCTACATCATCATCGCCGCCGTGACCTGTGCGGGTATACTGCAAGCCTCGGGCGGTATGGACTGGATGATACAGATCGCCGAGCGCATCCTGCGCAAACATCCCGAGCGTATCACCATCCTCGCTCCCTTCACCACTTTCGTGCTGACCATTCTCGTGGGTACGGGTCATGTCGTGTACACGCTCATGCCTATCATCTGCGACATCGCCCTGAAGAAGGGTATCCGTCCGGAGCGTCCCTGCGGTATCGCCAGCATCGCTTCGCAGATCGGTATCACCTGCTCGCCCATCGCCGCTGCCGTGGTGGCCTTTGCCGCCATCAGTTGTGACAACGGTTTCCATATCACCAACGTGCAGATCATCCTCGTGTGCATCCCGGCTTGTATCGTCGGCATCCTGTGTGCCGTGGCAGCCAGTTGGCACCGCGGACTCGACCTCGACAAAGACCCGAAGTTCCTTGCCCGCATCGCCGACCCCGTACAGCGTGAATATATCTACGGCAATACCGCCACCACCCTCGACAAGCAGATCGCTCCCGAGAGCAAGCGTGCCGTATACATCTTCCTGGCCGCCCTTGTGGTGATTGTCTTCATCTCTGTCGCTTCGATGGCCGGTATCAATCTGCTGCCCTGCTACGACAGCGTACAGGTGGCTGCCGGTGCTCCCGAGTCTGTGACCCTGCCCGGCGGTGTGACCGAGACGGCCAAGCAACTGGCCAAGGCCGGTGTCGTGATGGCCGGTGTGACCGAGAAAGTGAGCAAACCGCTGACGATGAACGTTGTCATCCAGATCACCATGATCACCGCCGCCGCGCTGATGATCATCTTCTGCAAAGCCAAGCCCAAGAAGGCCATCTCGGGTGCTGTATGGCAGAACGGTATGGTAGCCGTTGTAGCCATCTACGGTATCGCCTGGATGAGCGACACCTATTTCGCCAACTACCAGCCCGAGATACAGGCCATGCTCAGCGACCTGGTCAAAGCCTATCCCTGGACCATCGCCATCGCCTTCTTCCTCGTCTCGGTGCTTATCAACTCGCAGGGCGGCGTTGTGGTAGCCATGCTTCCGCTGGCCTACTCGCTCGGCATTGAGGGTTGGGTGCTGCTGGGTGTCATGCCCTCGGTGTACGGCTACTTCTTCATACCGAACTATCCGTCGGACATCGCCACGGTCAACTTCGACCGCACGGGCACGACCGTCATCGGAAAGTACCTGCTCAACCACTCCTTCATGATGCCCGGCATGATACATGTTGTCGTGGCGACCATCGCAGGTCTGGGCATCAGTTATGTGTACCACTTTGTGCTGGGAATGTACTAAAACTATGCGCCCCTTACAGGGGCAATGGTTGAGACATGCGCCCAAAAGATAGGGGCGAGCCCCTATCCTATAGTCTGTCGTCCCTACGGGACTCGCTATTTGCGAAAGACAATGTGTTGCACCATAGATGTCGTCCCTACGGGACTCGCTCCTTGCAGTAGACAGTGTGTTGCGCCATGCACGGTAACCGTGCGGGACTCGCTGAAAAAATATTCTGTCGTCCGGTGATTGTCCGGACGAAAGGTTTGGGTTAGAAGTGATGCCCGTGTCCCGCCGGTGAGGCGGGACACGGGATGCCCGAACAAAAAAAACACGTTGCCCGCCTACTTGTACTCGCTGGGTGAAACGCCGAACTGCCGCTTGAAGGCCACCGAGAAGTGCGACGGCGTACCGAAGCCGGTCACGGCAGCCACCTCGGCCACATTGAGGCGGCCCTCGCGCAGCAGGGCGGCAGCCTTGTTGAGTTTGTACTTGCGGAAGAAGGCGCCGGGCGTGTCGCCCGTGAGCTCCTTCACCTTGTAGTTGAACTTGGTCGTGCTGATGAGCATGTCGCGGCACACGGTGGCCACGTTGAGATCCATCTCCGACGACCGTTTTTCCATCGAGGCATACAGTTCGTCCATGAACTCGCGGTCGCGGTCGGCCATCACGTCGGCCACCCCTTGGGTGTCGGTACTCTCGCCCAACTGCCTGCGCAGCGACCTGACGGCCGAGAGTTGCGACTCGACGAGGGCGCGGAGGTAGAACGGGTCGAAGGGTTTGGTGACATAGGCCACGGCCCCCATGCGCAGTCCGCCGATCTGCTCCTTCATCTCCGACTTGGCGGTGATGAGTACCACGGGGATGTGGCTGGTGGAAAGATTGTCCTTCAGCCTCCGGCACAGTTCGTAGCCCGACATCTCGCCCATGACCACATCGCTCAGCACGATGTCGGGCTGCAGACTGTCGATATCGGCCAGCGCAGCCTCGGCTGAGTAGCGGTTGTGTACGTCGTAGGTGTCGGCGAAGATAGACCGGATGTACTGCGCCACGTCGGTATCGTCGTCGACGATGAGTATGCGCCTCTTCTCCGCTCCTTCTGCGGTGTCGCCGTCAGGAGCCTCGTCAGTGGAAGGCCGTCCGACGGGCAACTGCATCACGCTGTGCGCCTCCGATGTGGTCTCGCTGTCGGTATAGGCCGTGCGGTCGACGGGCAGCGTGACGCGGAACTCCACTCCGGCCTCACCGTCGCGTGAGGTGTTGGCTACGGTGACATCGCCGTGGTGTAGCGTGGCCAGTCTCTTGACATAGTACAGGCCGATGCCTGTGCCCCATCCATAATGATGACCACTCTCTGTGTCAGCCAATTGATAGTAACGTTTAAATACGTCGGTCATCTTGTCGGCGGCGATGTGTGAGCCGCTGTTGTAGACGCTTATGGTGAGCCGTCGGCAGACGGCAGCGTCGGCGGCGTCTGCGTTTTGATTGTTCTCTGTTGTAGCCGTTATGACGATGTGTCCGCCTGTAGGTGTGTGCTTCAATGCATTGGTAAACAGATTGCTCAGGATTTTTTCGAGTTTATCGACATCCATCCAGGCCATGCACTCGTCAGCGGTTACTCTCGTGTCCAGGCCGATGCCGCGCACACGGGCAGAGTCGGCAAAGGTTGTAGCCAACTTTTCCAGTTCTGCCGCGGCATCGACCGGACACACTTTCAGTCTCAGGGCGTCAGTCTCCAGTTGATTGAAGTCCAACATCTGGTCTATGAGTCTCAGCATGCGGTTCACGCTCAGGCATACACGGTCGAGCGTGGCCCGGGCGTGGCGTGGCAGGGAGTCGTCGGCGAGCAGTTGCATGAGCGGTCCGGCGATGATGGTGATGGGGTTGCGGAACTCGTGAGAGATGTTGGCAAAGAAACTCATGTTCATCTCGTTGGTGCGTTGCTCCTGCTCGAGCCGCAGACGGCTGGAGCGCAGTCTCAGGTAGACCGTATTGACGCAGTGTACGGCCAGCAGGGCGAGCACGGCGTAGAGCATCCAGGCCGCGGCCGACTGCCACGGGGCCGACTTGACGCGGACCGTGACGCTGCGGGCGGCCAGCGTGCGTCCGCCGGCGGAGGCTGCCAGACGGAGGCGGAACGTATATTTTCCCGGCGGCAACCGGCTGTACCGGGCTTCATGGCGGTAGGTGGGCGGCTGCCATGTCTTGTCGTAGCCCTCAAGCATATATTCGTACATGAGCGACGGCCGTCCGCCGTAGTCGGGCGAGAAGAAGCGGAAGGTGACGCTGCTGCGGTCGTGGGGCAGCGTGTAACTGTCGCCGTCGCCGATGCCGGCGTTGAGCGCGAAGGTGTGTCCGCCGGCGTCGCCCGTCTCCATGCTGTAGATGTAGAGTTGCGGTCCGGCGGCATTGTCGGCGGTCTTGGGCGGGAGGAAGAGGCATCCGTCAGACGATCCCAGCACCACGCGGCCGTCGGGGGCGATGCAGACGGCATTGTCGAAGAACTGGCGGTTCCAGTCGTTCTGGCTCGACGACACCAGACTGTTCATCAGCACCTCGTCCGAGGCCGGGCGGTAGCACACCGCATCCTTGATGGTCGTCACCCAGAGTTGGCCGAGCGTGTCCTCGACGAGGCCCTGCACGTGTACGTCGCTGACAAAGGAGGCCCGCTCCACCTTGCCGGTATGTACGTCGAGGCGGTAGAGGCCCGACCGCTTGGTGCCGAGCCACACGTTGCCGTGCGTGTCGGTGCGGATGAAGGCGGGGTCGACATTGCCGTAGGGCAGGTCGCCCCTGACGGGCACGGGGGTGAACGTGCGGCGGGAGGTGTCGTAGACCATCACGTTCATGTTGCGCATGAAGAGCAGCAGGCGCTGACGGTCGAGGGCGGTGAGCTGGGTCTCGTCGTCGTACCAGACACCCGGCACGGTGATGCTGTCGGGCCGTTCCGACCCGAAGGTGTAGGTGAGCAGAGCGCCGCAGTCGCTGCTCACGTAGAGCGTGGACCCCATGCGCACGCCGCTGCCGAGCGTGCCCGTTGTCGGCGGTGCGCCGTCGGCGGCGGTTGCGGTGGCGAGCGAGGCTTCGCCGAGGGTGCAGCTGAGCACGCGGCGGTTGCCTACCAGCCAGCAGCGGCGGTCGTCGAGCGGCACGACGGCACGCAGTTCGTGGCGTGAGTCGTCGCGGGGGATGACCGTTGTGCCGCGGTCGCCGAACAGGTCGCGGTAGAAATACTGGCGCCAGCGGTCGGCGGCGGTGTCGTAGACGTAGAGACGGAGGGTGGTGCCGGCGAGGATATGGCGGCCGACGGTAGAGAGACAGGTGACATCGCGTCCCCCGGTGGCGCGGGCGAGCGCATTGTCGTTGGCGCGGGCGTAGCGGCGTATGTCGTCGGAGATGACTTGGAATCCGGCATTGTGGTAGCCCACCCACAGATTGCCCTCGTCGTCGCGGAAGAGCGCCTGCACGAGGTCGCGCGGCTTGTTCATGGCGATAGTGTCGGCATCGGTCAGCACGGCCGGGGCATGCCCGTCAGCGGCGGTGAACCGGCGGGCCTGGCTGTCGGTCAGCGGGCGCACGCTGCCGTCATCGGCTACGAGAAAGTGTCGGCTGCGGTTGCGCACGACCACGGCGGGCGTGCCGCCGGCAGGGGCGGCATCGGCGATGGCGGTGATGCAGGCGTCGGACGAGGGCAGGGCGAAGCGGCGGAATCGGCTGGCCCCCTCGTGGCGTGCCAGTCCGTTTTGCGTGCCCACCCACAGGTGTCCGTCGCGGCTGCGGTGGAGCACGTTGACGTAGTCGTCGGGCAGGGCGGTGGTGTCGCGGGTGTCGTGGAAGAATTGGGTGAAGGTCTCGCCGTCGTACACGTTGATGCCCGCCGACGTGCCGATCCATATCCGCCGCAGGCTGTCCTGGGTGATGGCCGTGACATTGAGCGAGGAGAGCATGTTGTCGCGCTGGGTGTGCGGCCCCGTGGGTACGGTCAGCCGCAAGGTGCGGCGGTAGCCGGTGTCAAAGGTGTAGATGGCGGCCAGCAGCAGAAAGACGGCAGCCGCAAGGGTCAGAAGAATTTTTTTCATCGGGTAGGTGGGGTCAGAAGTAAGGCCAATTTTGGCAAATATACACAAAAACTGTGAGAAAGGTCGTGTTGTGGCCTGAAAAACGTTCATCAATGACACCTTTTACCCTATTGACCGCGGACGGGGAATGGCGGTTTTGCCGTTCATATCATGTTTCTAAGAATCCATGTTTGGAAGAAGGGGTCTTCCATTTCGTATTTGTCGCTTCGGATGATATAGCCCTTTTTGGCTAACCGCACAATGGCGCTTGTCATGGTGCTTGTGGGCACAGACCGGTCTTGTACAGGATTCTTTCCGTTGCAGATGGTGGTTATCGCGTACTTGTCGGTCTTGTTGAAGTTCAGCCACAAGCGCTCATAGTCTAAATCATGCGTGGCTATGATATCGTTTATGGACAGGCGGATTGCATCCTTGTGTTTTCCCTGAGACAGGATGTTCCATACGGCAAAGGCCATTTCCTGAGTGTAATAGGGGTGACATCCGGTGAAGGAAAGAATCTCGTCAGCAATCTGTCCGGCATCGTCTGACACAGGTGAGAAGCGTTCTGTGAGATAGGTTTTGAAATCATTGTACGGAATCTTGTCCAGTCGCATCAGCATACCGAAATGGTAGAATGGTGATTTCACTCGCTCAAAGATGTCGGTCATCATGCTCTCCTGGCTTCCCGGAAAGATGTAGTTGATGCCTGCCTGTTCTTGCATGATGGCACGGAGTTGCTTGTCTATGTTTTTGTCAACCTCCAGTATGCTTTGGAATTCATCGAAGACGACAATCATTTTGTTGTCGGGGGTGGACAATTTCTGCAACATTGCCATCACGTCTTCTATGAGCACCATTCCGTTGTCTGCGTTGGGCTGGAACGATACCGACATCTCGTCTGTCATCGGATTGATGTTTATAGAGGGGATGACACGAAAATGGCGGATAAGGTATTTTATCTTCTCGAACTTGTATTGCTTGAGCAGCGCTTTGAGTAGTTTCGCTGCAAGGTCTTCCTTGCTCAAGACCGACTGCATGTTGAGCCACAGGTAGGGACGCCGGGTCTTCTCTACGGCCTTTTTTACAAGACTTGACTTGCCGAAGCGTCGGGGAGATATCAGTACAAGATGGTTTTCGCTCTTTAAGAATTGTACGATATAGTCAAGTTCTTTTTTCCGATCCGTGAAGTATGGCTCATCAACGAGTGAACCGAATTTGAATGGGTTTTCCATAAGCGAGAAATTTCGTAACGAAAATTTTCGCAAAGATAATGCTTAACTTTCGATATACCAAGTTTTTTCCGCTGTTAGTGACTTTGGGGGACATGATGCCGCTAGCGGGTTTGCGCTTGACCTTCTCATCCTGTTTATTCATTCCTCTGTGATTCCCCACTTCTTCAGCAGCGTAAAGTCGGTATCGGTGAGTCGGGCGCGGCGTAGGGTGACGGCCTCGTTGTGGTCGTTGAGGTAGCGGCGGGGACTGCAGCGGTAGTCGGGGCTGGCGACCGACTTGTCGGGTCGTAGGCGCGGGGAGGAGATGCCGGCGAGGTGGAGGAGGGTGTGGAAGACAGAGACGCTGCTCTCGGCCTGTGCATCGGCGTTGCGGTGGAGTGTCTCGACGATGTCGGGGTAGGCGTGGCGGTAAGCATCTGAGGTCCATACGGCGAAGGGCACGTGCAGTTCGTAGTACGAGGGTATGGGGGAGGCGTGGAGGAAGAGCAGGCGGCGGTCGTCGTAGATGTTCTCCCCGTGGTCGGCCGTGTAGAGCATGACCGACTGGCCGCCGTGCGAGCGTAGCAGCGAGGCGGTGCCCTGGAGCAGACGGTCGGTGTAGGCGATGGCGTTGTCATAGGCGGCGGTGAGCGACGGCCGGTTGGCAGGGCGGGCTTCGGCCGGACTGTCGGGCAGATACTGTGCGGCGCTCCGGGGGTAGCGCTCGCGGTAGTTGAAGTGGGCCCCATAGGTGTGGAGCACGACCAGCAGTTTGCGGTGACGGGCGCCGAGCGTGCGCCGCAGGCCGTCGAGCAGGGCAGAGTCGTAGATGCAGGAGTCTTCGGGCAGGCCGTCCTTGATGAAGCGGTACTCGTCGGCCTCCTCGCCGAAGAAATCGATATAGGAGTGGTTGCGCCGCTGGTTGGAGAGGAACACCGTATAGAAGCCCGCCTCGCGGAATGCCGTGATGAGGCCCCGCTGCCGGGGCAGACTGTCAAAGTCGTCGGCCGACACCGCCGAGAGCAGCATCGGCACGCTCTTGTGGGTGGTGTTCGACTGCGAGAGCACGTGTGTGAAGCAGGTCACGCCCTTGTCGGAGCGCAGCCAGGGCGAGGTGTCGCGTGTATAACCGTAGGCCGAGAACTCCATGGAGCGGGCCGTCTCGCCGATGACAAGCACGTAGGTTTCGGTGCTGTCGGCCGGATGGGTGGCTTTTGCGCCGAAGGTGAAGTGGGCGGCGAGTTCCTCGTGGTGGGCGGTGTCGTAGGAACGGTCGATGGCGAGGCAGAGGTTGTAGACGGCGTTGACGGGGTACATCTGGTCGGTCGCGCGGTAGGTGGCATCGGCCGCACGGCAGGCGCAGGTGAGCAGCAGTCCGACGACTGCGCCGCAATATCCTGTGCGCAGGGCCTTGCGGCGGAACGTCTCGCCGATGCGCGACCCTCTCACGGCGGCTACCGTGGCGGCCACGAGCAAGGGCAGGTAGATGATGACCACGGCGGCGACGGCCGGAATGAGATTGTCGAGCAGTTCGAGTGCTTCCCCGGCATTGGTGGTGACCAGATTGAGAAACATGTCGACGGCGATGACCGACCGTCCGTAGAGGTAGAGCAGCACCGTCTGGAAGGCGGCGAGAAACACCAGCGGAAAGAGCATCCACACCGCACGTCCTGTGCGGCGCACGGCGACGGCCAGCAGAAGGTAGACCGATGCGGGCAGTACGATGTTTGCCATGCGGGCCGTGACGGCCATCGGTTCGGTGGCGGCAAGGGCGATATTGGGCAGGGCGAGGACCGCGACCGTGGCGATGGCGAGACGGCGGGGGTCGGTGCAGTACCGGGCAATCTTTTTTATGTAGTTCATCTAAAGAGAATCATTGGAAATGCGCTTTTTAAGCGGTATAAGAACACCACTTAAAAAGCCTCATTGATATTGAACAAAAAACCTGACTGTCCGGCTTTTCCGAAACCGTAGTCGAGGCGTACGTTGACGTTTTTCTTGAATTCCCAGCGGTAGCCCACGCCGTAGTTGGGCAGCAGACGACTGAACCGCATGTCGTCGAAGCGGTGGAACACCGTGCCCACACCTGCCCAGACGACGATGCCGTTGCGCCGCCAGACGTGCTGGCGCAGTTCGATCTGCGCCTCCATCTTGTTGCGGTCGCGGTAGCGTCCCTCGTAATATCCGCGCATGGAAAAAGCGTTGCCCAGACAGGCGAGCATGTTCCACGAGGGGTGACCCACGTTGAAGGTCGACCGGAAGTCTACGCCAAACGTAGCGCCGCGCCATGCCCGTCCGTAGACATCGGCCCTGAGCTCGGTTGTGGAGAAAGCGTAGCGGTTGCCCATCCATCCGGGACGGAACATCTGTGCGACCATGAGGTAGACCCCGCGGTGGGGAGCGGTGAGCACGTCGCGGGTGTCGTAGGCGAGGGTGGCGCCGACGCCGACGTTCCAGGTGTGGCGGTCTTGTCCCTCGAGCAGTTCGGGGCGTGCGATGTCGCGCCCTATGGCATAGTCGTAGGCCACGGTCGGACCGATGTAGAGACCGTCGGCCAGGCGCACCAGAAAACTTGCTTTGACCTGTGCCTGCCACCGCTTCATCTTGCTCTTGTTGGCATCGTTGTCGCCCATGTCGTAGCCCATGCCCCAGAAGTAGCAGGGGAAGGAGTAGAAGTAGAGCGTGTAGTCGGCGCGGTAGCGGTCGCGGGGGAAGATATGGTTGCCGCGTATGCCCATCATGTAGAAGCCCACGGTCGACACGTCGCCGAAGAGCGAGACGTTGGACGGGGGCAGGAGCGTGTCGGTAGGTTCCGTGCGGTAGACCCCGGCAGCCACAAGGCCCAGTCCGAGTTTGGTGTCGGTGCTGTAGTGCGGTCCGCCGATGACGCTGAAGTCGAACTTCTTGTGTTTCTTGTTCTTGTTGGCGTCGTTGAAGTAGTCGAGAAAACGGGTGATGAGGCTCTTGTGCTGATGCACCGTGGCGGTGGTGTCGGCCACAGTCTGCGTAGTGTCGACAGTGATGCTGTCCGCGGCATTGGCCGATCCGCAGGCCGGGAGCGCGAGCAGGAAGGTGAGGATGAGGGTGGAAATCTTCACGGGGTAAGTCTTTTTTCTGGGGTAGGTATGGTGTGAGGGTGGGGTGACGGGTGATGGGAGGGTCAGTACACGAGCCGCACGTTGTCTACCCAGAGCGTGTTGCCCACGGCTCCGATGTAGGCTCCGCCGTGGCTGGAGGAGAACTGCACGATGAGATGGGTGGGGGTGGCGTTGGCCGCAGCCCATCCCGTCTCCTTCACGGGTACGCTCTTGCCCTTGCTGTTGCGGGCGTAGTCTTCGGAGCGCAGTCCCATGGTCGAGGCGTTGTACCAGGCGTTGTGGGTGATGTCGCCGTAGTGTATCTCGTAGGTGGCGTCGTCTACCCATCCCGAGGTGGAGTGCGAGTATCTCACGACGGCCGTGCCGACGCGCTGGGCAGTGATGTTGCCCTTGCTGTCCTCGGTACGCTTTTGCAGGTAGAGCACCATCACGGCGCAGTCTTGTCCGGCGACGGTCTTCGATGCGGAAAATCCGTTCTGGTGTATGCGGCTGCCGTTGCCGGCCACCTGTACGCGGTAGTCGTAGCGGATGGCCTTGGGGCGCTGGGTGAAGGGTATGCCCCAGTTGAGCGCTTTCGGTCCGTCCTTGGTGCCGGTGATGGGTTCGCGCATGTCGCCGAGGAAGAGCGATCCGGCGGCGAGCACCTTGATGTTCATCATGCCCAGCACGCGGCAGGTTTCGATGTGGGTCTGCAACTTGGCGCAGTAGCCGTTGCCGTGGCGGTCGCGGTAGACGGAGGTGTTGGTCTTGACCACGCCCATGACCTTGGCCATGACGTTGGAGGTGCCCCAGGGCGAACCGCCGAGATTGGTGTAGGGTTTTGTGGAGGTAAGGGTCTGGTCGGGTCCGATCTCGTAGAGCGTCTTGGTGTTGCCCCCGATGATGGCCGACTCTTTGACTTGGCGTACCACCCAGTGGTCCATGTTGCCGTATTTGATAGGCACTTCCTTCTCGCCGGCATGTGCCGGCAGAGCGGCGAAAAGCAGCAGGGCAAGGACTTGGGTGTGACAGAAGTGTTGCATTTAGATTACGTTCTTTTGAATACCGGCTGCAAAATTAGCAAATAAATATTGTATGTGTGCTGCCTTTTGTGCGTACAAAGTGTTCTGTATGTCATAGGTATTGGGCGTAATTGCCACTTGCAATGCCGGAGTGGCGGGTGGCGGCGGGTGGCATTGGGTATTGTGGCCTACAAAAAAACGCCGGGGCACGGCCCGGCGTTTGGTGTATTTTGTGTCTGTCTTGACTGCTATTTCTGTTTCCCGCAGGCTACGCTGACGGCGCGCTGCACGATGGGGTTGCTTTCGTTGATGACCTGGAAATACTGGTCCATGTCCCAGAGGTCGCGGGCGACGAGGGCCTTGACCTGCAGGCGGAGTTGCGGCAGGGTGTGCTCGAGTTCATCGTCGTCGGCGGGTTTGATGTTCTGCTTGGCGGCCTCGGCGATGATGTCGTCGATGAGCGACTGGGGTACGGTATAATTGCCGAGGAAGGCATCAAAGGTGGGGTAAGCCTTGCGGAGTTCGCGGCGGTGGGCATCGACGTACTTCAGGTTGGCGTTGATGATGAAACTGCGTGCGGCGAGCTGGCGGTGGAACTTGGTGTAGAGGGTGGTGTCGAGCGGCACGAAATAGTCGGGCATGATACCTCCGCCTCCGTATACTGTGCGGTGGCGGCGCAGGGTGTAGCAGCGCAGGGAGTCTTCGAAGTGTATGCTGTCCTGCGAGTAGAGTTCGCCGTGGCGGAAGCGTTTCTCGATGTCCTGCTCATAGTCGCGGGCGTCGCCCTTGGTGTAGGGTTTTTGTATGCAGCGTCCGGCGGGGGTGTAGTAGTGGGCGATGGTGAGGCGTATCATCGAACCGTCGTCAAACTCGATGGGGCGCTGTACGAGTCCCTTGCCGAAGGAGCGGCGGCCGATGACCGTGCCGCGGTCCTGGTCTTGTATGGCTCCGGTGAGGATCTCGGCAGCCGAAGCCGAATATTCGTTGACGAGCACGAACACACGTCCCTCGCGCAGTGTGCCGTTGCCCTTGGCGCGGTATTCCTGGCGTGAGGTGGCCCGGCCTTCGGTGTAGACGATGAGGTCGTTCTTCTGCAGCAGTTCGTTGGCGATCTGCACGGCCGTCATGAGATAGCCGCCGCCGTTGTCCTGCAGGTCGATGACGAGGTCTTTCATGCCGTGGCGGCGCAGGGTGTCGACGCTGGCCATGAACTCGTCGTAGGTGGTGGCGCCGAACGACCCGATGCGGATGTAGCCCAGTGCGGGGCGCAGCATGTAGGTGGCGTCGATGGTCTTGACGGGTATCTTGTCGCGGGTGACGGTGAAGTAGATCACGTCGGGTATGCCGCGGCGCACGATGCCCAGCCGTACCTTGGTGCCTTTCGCTCCGCGCAGACGGCGCATGATGTCCTCGCGGGCTATCTTGACGCCGGCGATGGCGGTGTCGGCCACGCTGATGATGCGGTCGCCGGCGAGGATGCCCACTTTCTCTGACGGTCCGCCGACGATGGTCTGGATGATGAGGAGGGTGTCTTGCGACATGTTGAACTGTATGCCGACGCCCTCGAAGGAGCCGTTGAGCGACTCGGTCATCGAGCGGGTCTCCTTGGCGGTGGTGTAGGAGGAGTGGGGGTCGAGTTTCTCGATCATGCCGCGTATGCCGTCCTCGACGAGTTTCTTCTCGTCGACGGAGTCTACGTAGAGGTTGCTGATGGCCATTTCGGCGATCTGCAGTTTGCGCATGGGACTGTCTGCCCCGAAGTTGACGCGCATCTGCGCCTGGGCGGTGACGGCGGTGACGGCCAGCAGGAGGAGCAGGGCGATGCGGTGTGTGGTGCTTTTCATCTTTTTTCTGTGTTATCTTTTTCGGGGAAACAACCTTTTTCTGTGTTTTCTTTTTTGGGGAAAACCACTTGGCCGTGTTGTATTTTCATGCTTCGCTTTCGGCCTCGTCGGGCAGGTCTTCCTCGACGACGAGGTTGTCGATGATGAAGTTCTGGCGCTCCATGGTGTTCTTGCCCATGTAGTATTCGAGGAGCTTTTGTACCTGGTCGTTCTTGTGGAGGGTGACCTGTTCGAGGCGCATGTCGGGTCCGATGAAGTGTACGAACTCTTCGGGCGAGATTTCGCCGAGACCTTTGAATCGGGTGATCTCCGGGTCGGGGCCCAGTTCGCGGATGGCGGTGAGCCGTTCCTCGTCGCTGTAGCAGTAGCGGGTGACAAAGTCGCTCTTCTTCTCCTTGCCGGTGAGCCGGGCGTCGGCATCGGCCACCACCTTCTTGTTCTTGATCTTGGTGCGGCGGTTGCGCACGCGGAAGAGCGGGGTCTGCAGTACGTAGACGTGGCCTTTCTTGATGAGGTCGGGGAAGAACTGCAGGAAGAAGGTGATGATGAGCAGGCGTATGTGCATGCCGTCGACATCGGCATCGGTGGCGACGATGACCTTGTTGTAGCGCAGGGTGTCGAGTCCGTCTTCGATGTCGAGGGCGGCCTGGAGGAGATTGAACTCCTCGTTTTCGTAGACCACCTTCTTGGTCAGTCCGTAGGAGTTGAGCGGTTTTCCGCGCAGGGAGAATACCGCCTGCGTGTTGACGTCGCGGCTCTTGGTGATCGATCCGCTGGCCGAGTCGCCCTCGGTGATGAAGATGGATGACTCCTCCTTGCGGTCGTTCTTGGCGTCGGAGAAGTGTATGCGGCAGTCGCGCAGTTTGCGGTTGTGCAGGTTGGCTTTCTTGGCCCGCTCGCGTGCTATCTTGGTGACGCCGGCCATGGCCTTGCGCTCGCGTTCGCTCTCGACGATCTTCTGCTGCATGGTCTCGGCCACGTCGGTGTGTATGTGGAGGTAGTTGTCCACTTCGCGCTTGATGAAGTCGCCGACATACTTGTTGATACTTTCTCCGCCGGGTGCCATGGCGAGCGACCCGAGTTTGATCTTGGTCTGCGACTCGAACATGGGTTCCTCGACGTTGATGGCGATGGCGGCGACGAGACCGTTGCGGATGTCGGTGAATTCGTAGTTTTTGGAGAAAAATTCCTTGATGGTGCGGGCGATGTGCTCCTTGAATGCGCTCTGGTGTGTGCCGCCCTGTGTGGTGTGCTGTCCGTTGACAAACGAGTGGTACTCCTCTCCGTACTGGTTGGTGTGGGTGAAGGCGATCTCGATGTCCTCTCCCTTGACGTGTATGATAGGGTAGAGCGAGTCGTTGGTCATGGTGTCGGTGAGCAGGTCGGCCAGGCCGTTGCGCGAGAGTATGCGGCGGCCGTTGTACATGACGGTCAGTCCGGAGTTGAGGTAGGTGTAGTTGCGGAGCATGGTCTCCACGATGTCGTCGTGGAAGGAGTAGCCGGTGAAGAGGGTGGGGTCGGGCTCGAAGTAGATGTAGGTGCCGTTCTCGTCGTCGGTAGGTGCGGTGGTGTCTGTCTGCAGTACGCCGCGCGAGAAGACGAGCGTGCGTACCTGCCCTTCGCGGTAGGACCGCACTTCGAAGCGTGCGCTGAGGGCATTGACGGCCTTGACACCGACGCCGTTGAGTCCGACGCTCTTCTTGAAGGCTTTGGAGTCGTACTTGCCTCCGGTGTTGAGCACCGATACGGCTTCCACGAGTTTGCCTTGCGGTATGCCTCGTCCGTAGTCGCGTACAGAGACGCGGAGGTTGTCGTCGACATCGACTTCGATGCGCTTGCCGGCGTTCATCTTGAACTCGTCGATGGAGTTGTCGATGACTTCCTTCAGCAGTACGTAGATGCCGTCTTCGGGCAGGTTGCCGTCACCCAGCCGGCCGATGTACATGCCGGGTCGGGTGCGCACGTGCTCCATGTCGGAGAGGTGGCGTATGTTGTCGTCGGTATAGGCGACTATGGTCTCTTCACTCATCTTGTTGCGGTTGTAGTTGTTGTGGCTTGCCGCCGTGGCGGTGCACCGGTGTTGTAGGTCAGCCTATGGTCTTGCGGTAGCACTTGCGGCGCTTGTGCATGACGGGACTGAGCGCGCCCCACTGGCTCTGTACGCCCTCGTTGCTTTCGAGTTCCACTTGGGTCTCGCCCCACTCGAATCCGTAGGCCTGGTAACGGGGTATGAGGTCGGCGAACATGAGGGCGTTGGCACCCTTGGAGCGGTACTCGGGCAGTACGCCGAGCAGGAGCAGGTCGACGATGTTGGTCTTGTGGTGACGGATGGCGCGCAGCAGGTGCCACCATCCGAGGGGAAGCATACGTCCGCGGTGGCACTTTTGCAGTGCGTGCGAGAGTGAGGGTATGGTGATGCCTACGCCCACGAGTTTCTTGTCGGCGTTCCAGTCTTCGATGAGGGTGATGAGGCTGAGGTCGGCCAGGGGGAAGTACATCTCGACGTACTGGTCGATCTGCCGGTCGCTGAGTTGCGAGTAGCCGTAGAGGTCTTTGTAGGTGGAGTTGACCAGTTCGAAGATCTTGCGTCCGTAGCCGTCCTTGAGCACATCCTTGCGGGTGAGCTTTCTGACGTGCAGGTTGTAGCGTTTCTCGATCATGGCGGCGATCTTGGCGTACTTTTCGGGAATGGTGTCGGGCACGTAGAGTTTGTACTCTACATATTTGTTGTCGACCTCCCATCCGCCGAGTTTCTCCATGTGCTCGGGGTAGTAGGGGTAATTGTAGATGGTGGGCATGGTGCCGAGTTCTTCGAATCCCCAGGTGAGCATGCCTTCGGGGTCCATGTCGGTGAAACCGAGCGGTCCGACCATTTCGGTCATGCCGTTCTCGCGTCCGTAGGCTTCCACGGCATCGAAGAGGGCGCGTGACACTTCCATGTCGTCGATGAAATCGAGCCATCCGAAGCGTACCGACTTGCGTCCCCAACGGTCGTTGGCGCGGTGGTTGATGATGGCGGCCACGCGTCCTACCATGCGTCCGTCGCGGTAGGCCATGAAGTATTCGGCCTGGCAAAATTCGAAGGCGGCGTTCTTGTCCTTGCGCAGCGTGTTCACCTCGTCGGTGTAGAGGTTGGGCACGTCGTAGGCATTGCCTTCATATAGGTCGTAGTGGAAATCGATAAACTGTCGCAGGTCGTAGCGCGAGGCTACCTTCTTGATCTCTATTGATGACATCTCTGTGCTAATTGGTGGTGTTCTTCTCCGTAGGGCGGCCACGGGTGGCCGAATCCTGTCGGGGAGTGCGCCGGCGGCGCTGTTGTGTGGAATACTACAAGTACCGGCGGCTGACATATTCTATATACAGTTCGCCTTGAAACGTGCAAAAATACTGAAAATCATGTGAAATGCAAAATCCGTGGCGGGTTTTTATGATTATTTCACCCCGGGGGAGGGAGGGCGGAGACGTGGAAAAAGAAATTTTGCGGACGGCCCGCGGTAAAATCTTGGCTGATGTTTTGCCGTTCCTTGCAGTTGCAGTAATTTTGCAGACGGAATGAACAAGCAAATACGCAATATCATCTTTGATCTTGGCGGTGTGCTCGTCGGGCTCGATGGCGAACGGTGCATACGCGCCTTTGCGCAGATCGGGTGCGGCGCCATTGCCGACTATGTGGCCGAGCACCGCACGGAAGACCTGTTTCTCGAGATAGAGCGCGGAGAGATCACCACCCGGCAGTTCTGCGACGAGGTGCGCCGCATCAGCCGGTGCAGTGCCACCGACAGTCAGATCGTGTGGGCATGGAACGAACTGCTCACCACCATCCCCGATGGCAAGAAGGAGGGGCTGCTGCGGCTCCGCGCTGCCGGCTACCGCCTCTTCCTGCTCTCCAATACCAACGGGATGCACTGGCAGCGGGCCTGCCAGTTGCTCGAATATCGCGGACACTGCGCCGCCGACTATTTCGACAAGGTATACCTCTCCAACGAGATGCACCTCGTCAAGCCCGATACGGCCATCTACGCCGCCGTGCTTGCCCAGAGCGGTCTGCGCGCCGACGAGACCCTCTTCATCGACGACCGTGAGGAAAACCTCACCGCGGCCTCCGGCTTGGGCATCCATACCTTCCATGAGCGTCCCGACCACCGTTGGGATGACCTCCTGTTCGATTGACCTCCAAGCATCAAGCATGCAGACACTACATATATCCATGACCTCGCGTCCCGCCGTGGTGCAGCCTTCCGTGGCCACCATCGGATTTTTCGACGGCGTGCACCGTGGCCACCGTTTCCTTCTCGACCATGTCATCGCCGAGGCCAAGGCCGGCGGACTGGCATCGATGGCCGTCACCTTCGACCGCCATCCGCGTCAGGTGCTGCACAGCGACTATGTGCCGCAGGCCCTTTCCACGCCCGGGGAAAAACTGCGGTTGCTTGCCTCGGCCGGCATCGACTATGCGGCCGTGCTCCATTTCGACCGCGACATGGCCGCCTGCGATGCCCGCAGTTTCATGCGCGACATACTCCGCGACGGTCTGGGTGTGCGGCGGCTGGTCATCGGCTACGACCACCGCTTCGGCCACAACCGTGCCGAGGGCTTCGACGACTATGTGCGCTATGGCCGCGAGCTGGGCCTGTCTGTCGAGCAGGCTCCGGCCCTTGACGCATCCGGCGAGCAGGTCAGCTCGTCGCTCGTGCGCCGTCTGCTCCTCGCGGGCGAGGTGGAACGTGCCGCCTCGTGCCTCGGTCGGCCCTACACGGTGACGGGACGGGTGACGGGCGGCTATCGCGAAGGCCGCCGTATGGGTTTCCCCACGGCCAACCTCGACCTCACCCGTCTCGGCCAGATGCTGCCCGGGGCAGGCGTGTATGCCACGCAGGTGCGCATCGACGGTGAGGAACAGACATTGCAGGGCATGACCAATATCGGCCGCCGGCCCACCTTCGGCACGCATGGCGTGACCGTCGAGACCCATATCCTCGACTACGCCGGCGACCTCTACGGACGGCAGATATCGCTGGCGTTCGTGGCGCGGTTGCGCGGCGAGCGTACCTTCGCTTCGCCCGAGGCCCTGGCCGCGCAACTCGCTGATGACAGAGAGACCGTGCGGATGGTTTTTCGGGGGGCTGAAGAAGGGAACGATAATCCGGAAAGGAGAAGCGTATCCGGAGAAAGGTAATACAAAGCCCTGCAGGGGCGACACAATCCCAGCCCAGGGCTTTATGTGTTACATCCACAAAATCAATTTATCATATCAATAAAACCAAATTTCGAATTCAATTTCCCAAGCCACTGCCCCGACAATCCAAAAATCGAAAACAAAAAAAATGGAATCCATGAATACCTCAGCATCATCTGCAAAGAAGACGTTTTTCGACGTTATCTTTTATCTTGTGGCCTTCGCTGCCATACAAGTTGTCCTGTCCATTTTGGGCAGGGTCGTGTTTCCCCGTCCCGACCAGTTGGCTGCCCTTTCGGTGACCACGACCATTGTCGGTGGCGTGCTGACGGTAGCCCTGTTTGTGTGGCGCGGCTGGTCGCCCTTTTCCCGTGAGTATATCCAGACGCGTCCGTGGGCGCTGCTCGTGTGGGTGGTGTGCCTGGCCGTCGGTCTGATTGTGCCCCTGCAACTGATGGAGGAGGCCATCGGCATCGATATGCCCGAGCAGTACAGGAACATCTTCACGAAGATGATGTCGAGCGACTGGGGTCTTCTTGCTACCGCCGTGGTGGCCCCGGTGGCAGAGGAGGTGGTCTTCCGCGGTGCCATCCTGCGCCGTCTGCTGCAGTGCCGGTCGCTGCGCGGCCACTGGACAGCCATCGCCATCACCGCCCTTGCGTTTGCTGTGATACACGGCAATATGGCGCAGGGGGCCAATGCCTTGCTTATCGGTCTGCTGCTCGGTTGGCTCTACTACCGTACAGGCAGCATCGTGCCCGGCCTTGCCATGCACATCGCCGTCAATACCTGTTCGGTGGCCGTCGTCCGGCTGATGCCGCAGGCCGCAGACATGACCCTTACCCAGCTCTATGGCGGCAGCACGGTACGCATCGCCCTCTCCCTGCTCTTCTCTCTGGCCATCTGCGGAGCGGCGTTCTACCAGATACGCCGGGAGTTGAAGAAATAGGTTTGTTGTACGTTTATCAAACGGTGCCCCTGTAAGGGGCGCATAATTCATTGTAAGAGATTGAAATATGCGCCCCTTACAGGGGCA
>CAVFEZ010000049.1:0-22078 GCA_963621665.1 Akkermansia muciniphila
ACGTCCGTCGCTTCGCTCCGTCCTCACCCTGGGCTATGATTGTGTCGCCCTTTCAGGGCTTTAATTGCCGAATCCCCATTGAGAATCAAATAATTGCAAATTCAAACCAATATAAAAATCCGCACGTATTCTTATCCGATTTTGAACACCCTACCTTTCAGGGCTTAGGTATGCAAAACTCCACAAAATTACGACAGCATTTTTCTGGATTTTGAACACCCTACCTTTTAGGACTTTAATTGCTGAATTTCTTTTGGGAATCAGATGAATGCAAATTTAAACTGATTAAAATTCCGCACATTTTTTTATCCGATTTTACGTGGGCTGGGTTTACCCGCCTACGTGTGTCTGTCGCTTATTCGCCCACCAACGGGAACATCGACAGGCGGTAGGCCAGGAAGCCGTAGGGGATGAGTTTCACGGGGATGTCCTTCTTGAGGGTGGCGGGTGTGGTGGTCGGCATGACCGGATCGCCCTTGTCGGGAGTCCAGTCTACCAGTTCGGCCTTGGCGTTGATGGTGATGGGTGCCTCCGAGTATCTCCAGATGAAGGGGTGGGGTATCTTGCCCGTCTCTATGGTGTAGCCGTCAAGACTTTGCGGGGTGAGGGCGTAGCGGTATTCGGTCCACAGTTCCTCGTTGATGTCATACTGGTCGCGGTTGCCGTGCTGCATCGACATGGCGAAGAGCAGCGGACCGTAGGTCACCCATGCGCAGCGTCCCTGGTCGACGAAGCCGTCGAGACGGTGCTCGGATGTGTTGGGCCACATGATGCCCCATGACGGTGCTTTCTTGCCTTGGTAGTAGGGGAACTTCTCACAACCTGTGACAAGCCGCGGTTTCATAGGGAGACGGAGCTCGAGGCGGTCGCCGGCTTTCCACTTGCCGCGCAGCACGATGTAGTGGTCGCTGACGGTACACTTCACGGCCTTGCCGTTGAGCGTGAGCGACGGACTGTCGCACCATGCCGGTACGCGCAGACGCAGCACTTGCTTTTGGGGGATGGCGTTGAGCGTGAAGGTGAGGCGGTCGTCAAACGGATATTCCGTTGCGCAGTCGATGTCGTACTTGCCGTCGCGCGTCTTGAGGTGGGCCGGTCCGTAGGTGAGCCACATGAGGTCGCCCTCACCGTTGATCATGGCCATGTTCATGATATAGTTGGGCAGGGCGCGGTTGAGGTTGGAGGGGCAGCAGGTAGGCCAGTGCATGTCCTTGAAGTAAGCCCCGTCGTCGCGTATGCGCAGGTGGAAGCCCGGTATGCGGTTGGCCGCTTGGGTGTATACGCACTGGGTGAAGGTAGAGTTGACCGATCCCGGCAGTGCGTTGAAGGCATCCTGCTCTATGCGGTCGCCGTAGCGGGCGTCGCCGGTGGCGCGGGCCATCCAGATGTTCGACCACATGAAGTCGGTGATGTCGCAGCTCTCGGCGGCCTCGAAGGCACCGATGCCGTGCAGGTGCTCGTTAGACGAGTTGACACCCGTGGGCAGCATCGAGTTCTCCTGCAGAAATTCGTAGTTGTTGACCGTTGCGGCGCGGTACTCCTCATTGCCGTTGTACATGTAGCCGATGATGGGCAGTTTGGCCCCCTCGTTGAAACTTACGCCGTGGCAGATGGCCGTGCGGAGAAATTCCTTTTTGCGTGCCCAACTGTCAATATAGGCCGGTTCGTATCCGTGGAGTACCTCCAGGGCGCGGTCGGCGTAGGACATGTCGCCCGTGATGCGCGAGATTTCGAACATGTTTTCCAGTCCGCACAGTTTGCGCATGTTGTCGAGGTCGGCACCGCAGAACGGCCCTTTGCTGTCTTCGGCGTAGGAGAAGAGCGGGAAGTGGGCGTACACCTTCTTGAGCATTTCGAGTACGCGTGTGTCTTTGGTGGCGCTGTAGTAGGCCAGTGCGGCGCGGCAGAATACGGCTTCGCTCCAGTAGAGTCCGTGGTCGGCCTTGGTGGAGCCCCATTTTTCTACATACTCCTTGTTGTTGGAGTGGATATAGCCGTTGGGCTTCTGTCGGGCAACGACGGCCTCCATCACCTTGCGGCTGCGCTCCATGAGGCAGGGGTCGTCGAGCAGGTAGGCCAGTCGGGTAAATCCGTCGGTGTAGTAGGCCGTCTGTTCGTAGTGCCACCATCCGCCCTGGTTGGCGTCGGCCCATCCTTTGACAAACTCGGTGTATTCCTCACCGATGGTTTTGGTCATGCCTTTGGCGGCACGCCCGGCCCACTCCTTGAGCCATCCTTCGGGCTTCAGTTCGCCGAGCTCGAAGGGAGCGTAGGCCTTGGGCGACAGTTTCGCATTGGTTTTTGTCTGCGCCGACGCTGCAAGTGTACAGCCGAGCAGTGTGCAGACCATCAGGGTTTTCAGTTTGAATGTCATATCTTGGTCTTTTTGTTTGGGTTGTTTTTTTGTTTTGTTCGGGACGTTTTCCTCTTTTTTTATTCAACGTATAGTGGCGTCATTTATTGCTCCGATTGGTGTTGGGTCAGTATTCGGGGCTGAATACTGCAGTGGTTGAGGCCGAATACTGCGGTATTTCGGGCCGAATACTCCTGTGGTTGAGGCCGAATACTGGAGTATTCCGGCCCGAAGACTGCCGCGGTGTCATTTCGGGCGGTCTGCGACGGTGACTGCACCCTCCTGCCGTTTGCCGTCGATGGCTACGCGCAGGGGACTGTCAAACCGCACGCAGCGCACGTGGGGGGTCTCGATGAGGGCGGGCATGGCGTCGAGCCAGTCTTGGCGGAACAGTCCGTCGTGCAGACCGACGGTGAGGTAGCCTACGCCGAGCGAGGTCACATTCTGGAAGAAGTGTGTGCCCTGGCTCGGGTCTACGCGGTAGTTGCCGAGCGCTACTTCGGCGATGACGCGTGCGGCACTGATGTGCGGCCACTTGACGGGGATGCCGAGCCACGGGTCGCTCGACCCCCAGCGTCCCGGTCCGACGAGGATGTACTTGCGGTCGGTGTCGAAGTACTGCCGGTTGATGTGGGCGATCTCTGCAGCGATGGCGGGATTGTCGGCGGCTGAGAAGGTATCGCCGGTCTTGACGTACACCACATCGGTCAGGTCTTCCGTCACGCCGTGTCCGAGTGCGCTGTGCGACCGTAGCAGACACACGTCGTCGGCGATGGCCGCCACATCCTCGTCTACCGACAGTTTGGCATCGACGATGGGACGTATCTGCAACAGGTAGAGTTGGCCCGTGCGGTCGTCGGCGATATTGCAGGCGAATTCTATCTCCACGGGGCGGCGCATGGCTTCCGCGCCGTACTTCATGGCGGTGCGCAGCAGTTCGGCCAGCGGAAAGACATCGTGCTGCAGTATGCCGCTGAAGGTGATGAGGCGGCGTCCGGGGGTATGGATGCCGTCGCGTATCACGTCGTCGCAGGCATCGTAGGTGGAGGCGATGTAGCGCAGGGTGCCGTCGCGCTCGGCATCTTTTACGCGCAGACGGAGTATGTTGAAACCGTCGTCTACCTTGAAGTCGTTGCCCGTGCTGGCCATGTCGAGGGCGTAGAAGTGGGTCTGCGTCTCACGGAGTGCGCGGGCTGTCTCGCCGGTCTGCATCACCTGGTGCGGGTGGAAGGGCGAGAAGCGCAGGGTCTGTCCGCCGTCTACGATATACTTGCCGAGACCCAAGGCGAGCGACACGACCCCTTCTTCGGCTTTCTCGTGGCCTACGGGGTAGAAGTTGACCGAGCGCAGCACGCCGCTGATATTGGGATAGTAGCGGCCGCCGTAGTCGTGTCCGGCCACCTCCTGCAGGATGACGGCCATCTTTTCTTGGTCGATGACGTTGCTCGTGGCCGTCATGTATGCCTTGGATGCGCGGTAGAATACCGATGCGTATACGCCCTTGATGGCGCAGGCGAGCATGGCGAGCATGGCGTGGCGGTCGGCCAGCCAAGGTATCATGTAGGTGGAGTACACGCCGGCGAACGGCTGGTAGTGGGCATCCTCGAGCAGCGAGCTCGACCGTACGGCGATGGGACTCTTCACGGCATCGAAGAAGGTGAGGAAGTCGTCGACGAACTCGTCGGGCAGTTGCGCTTGCAGGAAGGCGGACAGTATCTCCTCGTCGTCGGCATCGCTGAGTGCGATGGGGTAGAGGTTGTTGCGCTCCATAAACTGGTCGAAGATGTCGGTGCAGAGCACCACCGTGCGGGGTATCTGCACGACGGCCCCTTCATGGGCGTTGAAGTCGGGGTGGCGCTTGATGATGTCGTCGAGGAAGGCCAGGCCACGGCCTTTGCCGCCCAACGATCCCTCGCCGATGCGGGCGAAGTGGGAGTAGGCATCGAACTTTGTGCGGTCGAACACGGCCACCGTACCGATATTCTTCATGCGGCGGTACTGCACGATGGCGTCGAAGATGATCTTGCGGTGGGCGGCCACGTCCTGCAGGCGGTGCCAGGTGACCTTCTTCAGAAATTCCGATACGGGAAAGATGGCGCGGGCCGAGAGCCAGCGGCTCATGTGGTTGCGCGAGATATGGTAGAGCATGGACGCTTCGGGGATGTTGAAGATGTTGTCCTGCAGTTCCTTCAGATTGTGTATGCGTGCCACTTCGGCCCGTGTCTTGGGGTCGCGGAAGATGAAGTCGCCGAAGCCCATGTGCTCCTCCAGCAACCGCCGGAGGTCGATGCTCATCTTCTTGGAGTTTTTGTCGACGAAATGGAATCCTTCGGCTTCGGCGGCCGTGCGGTTGTCGGCCTCGGCACTTTCCATGATGAGGGGCAGGTACTCGTCGCGTGCGCGTATGGCGCGCAGCAGTTTGAGTCCGGCTTCGGGGTCTTTCTCTCCGGCTATGGGGAAGCGTGCGTCGCTGATCACGCCCAGTATGTTGTCGGCGTAGCGGTCGTAGAGTGCCATCGCCTCCTCGTAGGATCGGGCGAGCGCCACCTTGGGGCGGCCCCGCATGCGCAGGGTGGCCGAGTGGCGGTTGAGGGCTTCGGTGGCGAACCGCTGGCTTTGGGCGAGGACGTAGTTGTAGAGGTTGGGGAGTATCGAACTGTAGAAGCGTATGCTGTCTTCTACAAGGAGTATCATCTGCACGCCGCCCTCGGCGATATCGTGCTCGAGGTTCATCCGGTCTTCGATGAGTTTGATGATGGAGAGTATCAGGTTGGTGTTGCCCAACCAGCAGAATACGTAGTCGAAGATGGAAAGGTCCTCGTTTTGCATGCGCCGCGTGATGCCGTGCGAGAAGGGGGTGAGCACTACGCAGTGTATGGCGGGGAAGGCGGCCTTGATGTCGCGGGCTACGGTGAAGGCGTCATTGTCGGCGTTGCCGGGCATGCAGACCACGAGGTCGACGTTGGTCGTGTGGAGTATCTGCAGGGCTTCTTCTGTCGTGCCGGCCTGGGTGAAGGTGGGGGGATAGCGCAGGCCCAGTTCCATATATTCGTTGTAGATCTTCTCCTCTACACGACCGTCGTCCTCGAGCATGAAGGCGTCGTAGGGATTGGCCACAATGAGCACGTTGTAGATGCGGCG
The DNA here is from genome assembly GCA_963621665.1 of Akkermansia muciniphila. GTDB lineage: Bacteria > Bacteroidota > Bacteroidia > Bacteroidales > Bacteroidaceae > Prevotella. The sequence continues at coordinate 5,495 of CAVFEZ010000049.1, forward strand.
CATCATGAGGTTGACGAAGGACACGTCTTTCAGGCAGTATCGGCTGAACTCCTGGGGAATGTCGTTTTCCATAGGCTTGCGGGTTAGCGTGTGGCTAAGTTACGAAGAATATCCCATACGTTATCCTTTGGTGTGCTGTTTTTTTTGTTGGCGATGTGTCGTTTGGCGGATTCCGATTCTGTCTGCAACGAAAAAAAAATCCCGTAGGCGGTGTGGCGGCCGTCCTACGGGATTTTTTCTGTTGTCGTGTTGTTGCCGGCGATGTGTACGCGGCTTGTCTTTCACTTGCGTGTCGTGATGGCAAACTCGCTGACCTGCGAGATGGTCTTTCCGCCCTGTACGACGGAGACGCAGATCTTGGCCTGTCCGTTTTTCAGCCGGTTGTCGGCCTGTACCATAGCCGTGTAGCGTATGCCGTGTCCGGGATCGATACGCTCGACATGGATGCTCGGCGATATGGCGATGTGGGTGTTTCCCGTGGTCTCGACGACGGTCGGCACGACATCGTAGAGCGGATTTTTCCCGCGGTTGTAGACTTCAAAGATGACCTTGCAGATCTCGCCGCGGTTGATGGTGTTGTCACGGTTGTCGTCGACGAAGCGGGCGTCGTGTATCTCGATGTCGGGCGCATAGGTGAGTCCGGCGGCCAGATCCTCTACGCTCGATGAGGCGGGGAGGGTGGTGACGGGATGACCGGCCGTGTAGTCGGTGGTGTAGTCGGTGCCGCCGAAGTCGTAGAGGCGGTCGTCACCGCCGCCGTTGGGGTCGTACCCGCTGGGATTGCTGGGGTCGAGGCGTACGGTGGCGAGCGTGTCGTCGGGGATGGTGTTGTAGGTGCGCGGTGAGGTGTATGTGCCGCTGTTGCCGTATGACCGTGTGGCGCTGCGTCGGGGTGGGGGCGGTGTGTTGTGCTCGTAGCGGGGGCGCACGGCGGCTTCCTCGCGTTGTTTGTCGGCCTGTGAACCGATGGCTGCTCCGATGGCTGCTCCGCTGGCCATGCCGACGATGGTGCCGACATCGCTGCCGCGTGGTCCGCCGGCAATGCCGCCGATGGCCGAACCGAGTACCGATCCCAGTGTGATGCCGGTGTATGCTCCGGCTCCGGTATATGTCGTGCACGAGCTGACGAGCATCGTGCCGGCAATGAGGTATAGACTGATCTTTTTCATGTTCTTGACTGTTTTATCTGGTTGCGAAATTACGCATTTTTGCAGTATGGTGCAACGGGTAATCCCCATTATGTATAGGGATTGCCCTATGTTGCTCAACTCGCTTGCCGTATTAGACGGTTTTTGGGGGCGGGAAATGTGGACTTAATAATCTACTTTGTACCAACAATTTGCGGGGATTATTATATCCTCCTTTATTTCAATTAAAGCGTTAGGCAGGCCTTCTGCACAATATATTAATTCCATGACATCTTCTTCTTGATAGAATCTGCCAAAAAGTATGTCGCAATATGCACATCCGAAAGACATATATGCTTCTCTTGTAGTCTTACTGTATCTGGACTTTATTTGTCCAAGAATAATATTTCTTTCGGGATGCTCTTTGATAAACTTTCTAATTCCATTTACAAGGGCTGGGGCAAAGGTGTCTATTCCTTGATCTATTTCTATTCCTTGGTCTATTTCTATTCCATTGTCCGAAATGCTTTTATAAACAAAGTACATATCGTTTTCCCGACCGCATTTCCAACATTTACTTTTGTAAAAGCGAATGTCTACGTATTTTACCTTGATTGTTTCTGCGAATTTTATTTTTCCTTGTATGATAGATGGTATGAAATCTGCCAAAGGTAAAGTTGTGTTTTCGTTTCTTCCATTTCTTAAGAGTACACTTGTACCATCATTTTCTAAGGGAAAGCATGGGCGTCTTTTGTCATATGAATATTTGTTGTTAATAGTGGGTAATATGAGCCAACAACCACATATTCTTTCTTTGCGCATAGCCCAATAAGTTTCCTCTACTTTCGGAGGGCATTTGTATACGTTAAATGCGACACGGTATTTATCACAATCAACGACTACATCTGCTTTCCATCCATTTTTCTTAATGTTTGTTTCAACAGGTAATCCCATATTTTCACATATGGTAAGTACAGTTTTAATTACATCTTCTTTTCCCATAGTCAGAGATATTATTTGTGCTTTGTGAAATCTTGCAAAAGGGCGGCAATATCCAAATTGTCGGCATAAAAGCAGGTTTTCTTTTGCAAAAATAATTATTTCTTTGTCGACAATGGCAAGAAAGTCATATTTTCAGTGTCGGATTTTTATAGGTGTCCAGTATGAACATTGTAACAATCAAGTCCTCGAAGAGGGCGAACAAGCATAAAGAAAATGTCTTATTGGGGTGTTGCTTCCCGTTGGTCAGTGAGTCACGACAGATTTCGCCCTCTTCGAGGACGCTCGTCCCATTATCAGAAAGACCGCAGGTTCCCTTCGGTCACACCAGCGGTTATGTATATTAGCCCTCTTCGAGGACCGTCTGATTTACGATAATAAGCCCCATATACAAACGTCTTTGCAAGGCAATTCTGTACGTTACAAAGTTTTGTAAAATTTTACCGGCCACCAATAAAAGAAAAACCGCCACACTTCCGGTTGTGGGTGTCCGGCGGTGTGGCAGTTGTAGGGTGATGGTCGGTCTTGTCTTTTTACCGTCACTTATTTGGCCTCGAGGTAGAGTACGCGGCTTGCGTAGGAATTGAGTTTGTTGTAGTCTACGTTGTGGGTGTGGGGTATCTCGAGTCCGTTGTTCATGAGGTAGGCACCGCTGAACGACTTGCCCTCGAAGGAGAGCGGGGTGTTGTCGATGCGGTTGAGTTCATGCACGGTGTACTGGCGGTCGGGGTCGAGTCCGGCCATCTGGATGCGCGGCAGGTGCTGGTTGACGAAGCACTCGGTCTTCCACCAGTAGAAGACGGCCTTGTCTTTGGCGTCGGAGACGTACATGAGCGAGGCTACGCCGAGGTGGTCGTAGGGTGACTGCAGGCGGTAGAGATTGCCGAGCTGTACGACGGGGCGTATGGTCTTGTAGTCGGCGATAGCCTTGCGGCAGAGGGTCTTCTCCTCGTCGGTCATGTTCTTGGGCTGTATCTCCATGCCGAGACGTCCGCTCATGGCCACGTCGATGCGGTACTTCAACGGTACGGTGCGGAAGGTCTGGTGGTTGGGGGCGGCGCTGATGTGCGAGCCCATGGCGATGGCGGGGAAGAAGTAGGAGGTGCCCCACTGCATGTAGATGCGCTGCAGGGCATCGGTATTGTCGCTGCACCAGAACTCGTCGAAGTAGGGGAGCAGTCCCCAGTTGGCGCGTCCGCCGCCGCTGGCGCAGTCTTGGATGACGAGGTCAGGATATTTGGCGCGGATGCGCTGCAGTACCTTCTCCAGTCCGCGGTGGTAGGCGATGTAGAGGTGGCTCTGCTTGTCGGCCGGGAGGTAGAGTGAACCGTGGTTGGTGATGTTCATGTTGGCATCCCACTTGATGTAGGCAATCTCGGGATATTTGGTCATGAGATTGTCTACCACACCGAAGACGAAGTCCTGTACCTTGGGGTTGCTCAGGTCGAGCACGAGCTGTGTGCCGCCGCGTCCCATCTGCGGGTCGCGTCCCTTGGGGCAGATGATCCAGTCGGGGTGTTTCTCGTAGAGTTCGCTGGTAGAGTTGGTCATCTCGGGTTCGAGCCAGATGCCGAACCGGATGTTGTTCTTCTTGGCTTCAGCGAGGAGGCCTTCGATGCCGTTGGGCAGTTTGTGGCGGTCTACGGTCCAGTCGCCGAGTGAGGAGTTGTCGGTCTTGCGGGGGTATTTGTCGCCAAACCATCCGTCGTCCATGACGAAGAGTTCGCCGCCCATGTTGGAGATGTCGTGCATCATCTGTGCCATGCCCTCCTCGTTGATGTCGAAGTAGACGCCTTCCCAGGAGTTGAGCAGGATGTCGCGTACCTGATTGCCGTGCATGAGTTTGTACTCGCGTCCCCAGCGGTGGAAGTTGCGGCTGGCGCCGCTCAGTCCTTCGGCGGTGTAGGTGAGGGCGAGTGCGGGGGTGGTGAAGGTCTCGCCGGCGGCGAGCCGGTAGGCGGAGTTGTCGGGGTTGATGCCGGCAAAGAACTGGTGGTACTCGTTGTCGTGGGTGTTGATGCGCAGTTTGTAGTTGCCGCTGTAGCAGAGGGCGGCACCGATGACGCGTCCGGCGTTTTCGCGCGGCTGTCCGTCGAGGGAGAACATCACCTCGCCGTGGGAGGTATGGGCGTTGCGCGTACCGTCAATGTTTTCGATGACGGTCATGCCGGGACGCAGGGGCTCCTGTGAGAGTTGTGCCTCGTTGGCCCATGAACCGTAGAGGTGGGAGAGCCATACGTTGCCGCGGCGGATGGGCAGCACGGCAGAGTCGAAGCGGTTGAGCGTGACGGTCTTCTTCTCGCCGTTGGTGATCTCGGTCCATGACTCGATGATGTCGACATCGGTGTAGGCACGGTAGCATACGTTGACGTAGAAGGGGTAGGACTTGTCGCGGAGCTTGATGACGGTCACCTTGGCCTTGGCTTCCTGGCGGGTCTCCACTCCCGTGACCTCCATCTGCAGGGTCATGTTGCCGTCGGCGTGGCAGACGGCGAGTGCGGTCTCCTTGTCGCAGTTGAATCCGTAGGCGGGATAGGCTGCGTTGTCGGCAGTCTCGGCGGCAGAGAGGGTGGACAGGTCGGTGGCGGAGAGTCGTGCGCCGTAGTAGACAAACTTGAGGTCTTTGCCTTGTGTGGCGTCGACGACCAGCGAGGTGCTCGGTGTGGACACGCATACATTGTCTGCAAGGAGACTTCCTGCGAAGAGGAAACCGCCTAACAGCAGTGTGAGTCTTTTCTTGTTCATTGTTGTTATAGGTTTTGATTATTGGTTCTGATTTCGGATTTCATTAGGATGCCTGCGTGTCGCTGACGGGGCAAGCGTAAAGTTCCATACATGATTGTCGGAAACCTGTCTGCAAAGATAATGCAATTGTATGACAACGGGTGATACTATTATTGCAAATATCGCAAAATGTGCGCACAAGCAAAAAATCAGCCCTCGCCGGTGCTGACAAAATCCGGGAGGGCTGAAAAACACGAATATGTATGAAGCGATATTCCGTGTGTAGAGATGAACCGGTGACGGTTCGCTGTGCATTTGACTGCGGTGCACGTCCGCTGTTTTTTTTGTTTCTCTTTTGTCACCTAGTGACGGTGGTCGGTGGTATTCATCTGACCATGAGATGAAGGATAAGTCTTATTGTCTCCATATTCGTTCGTTCTTTGAGGGTTATTGATGTGCTCTTGCTTCTTTTTTATTGTTCGTGTTTCCTGTTTTTATTCGTGCTTCCTTTTTGGGTTGTCAACCGTCGGGACACAATGCGTGCTTATGGGCTTTTTGCATCTGTGACTGCTGTCGGATGACGGTTGCAAAGGTATGGGGCGAGGGGTGAAACTCCAAATGTTTTGACGGAAATTTTTCGAAAACAGGAAAAATAAAACCCTGAAAACCAGCGTGTTTCCGCGCGTTTCCGGAGTTTTCTGTTTTTGGCGTGTGGTCTGCTGCTTCATTGGAGCAGATGTGCTTTTGTCCTATCAGGGCACATGCGGCTTTGTATACATCCTACCCAGGGTGTCGCTTCGCTTGCCCTGGGCTATGTTCTTATTGGGCTTTCAGCCCGCCCTTGCCAAAATCCGAAACTTGGACATGGTGGAATTCCGGAAAAATACAATGTGCGAACTAAATAACCTTAAAAATCCCGTTTTTGTTTGGCCTGTGCGGATAAAAGGACTATATTTGCGGTGCAACTACTATCAAAAAGACAACTACCAACCTATAAAAACATTAATACTATGAACGTAGAGAAAATATTGCATGACTTGGAAGCCAAGCATCCTGGCGAATTGGAGTATCTGCAGGCAGTGCGTGAGGTGCTGGGTTCCATCGAAGATGTATACAACGAACACCCCGAGTTTGAGAAGGCTAAGATCATCGAGCGGCTTGTCGAGCCCGAGCGCATCGTGACGTTCCGTGTGCCTTGGGTGGACGACCAGGGAGAGATACACGTCAATCTCGGTTATCGTGTGCAGTTCAATAGCGCCATCGGTCCGTATAAGGGCGGCCTGCGCTTCCATGCCTCGGTGAACCTCTCGATACTGAAGTTCCTCGGTTTTGAGCAGACCTTCAAGAATGCGCTCACCACGCTGCCTATGGGTGGCGGCAAGGGCGGTTCGGACTTCTCGCCCAGAGGCCGGTCCGACGCTGAGGTGATGCGTTTCTGCCAATCGTTTATGACCGAACTGTACCGCCATATCGGTCCCGACGAGGATGTGCCGGCGGGCGACATCGGCGTAGGCGGACGCGAGATAGGTTATCTCTTCGGCATGTATAAGAAACTTACCCACCAGTGGCACGGTGTGCTCACGGGCAAGGGACTCGAGTGGGGCGGCTCGCGCATACGTCCTGAGGCTACCGGTTTCGGTGCGCTCTATTTCGTCAACCAGATGCTGCAGACCCGCGGTCTGGACATCAAGGGCAAGACCGTAGCCATCAGCGGTTTCGGCAATGTGGCTTGGGGTGCCGCTACGAAGGCCACCCAGCTCGGTGCCAAGGTGGTGACCCTGTCTGGTCCTGACGGATACATCTACGACCCCGACGGCATCAGCGGCGAGAAGATAGACTATATGCTTGAGCTGCGTGCCAGCGGCAATGACGTGTGCCAGCCTTATGCCGAAGAGTTCCCCGGTGCCCAGTTCTTCCCCGGCCGCAAACCGTGGGAGGTGAAGTGCGACATCGCCCTTCCCTGCGCTACGCAGAACGAGCTCGACGGCGAGGATGCCGACCGCCTGTTGGCCAACCAAACGCTCTGTGTGGCAGAAGTGTCGAATATGGGATGTACGGCTGAGGCCGTCGACAAGTTTGTCGCTGCCGGCCAGCTCTTTGCCCCGGGCAAGGCCGTCAATGCAGGCGGTGTGGCCACATCGGGACTGGAGATGACGCAGAATGCCGTCCGGCTGACTTGGAGCAACGAGGAGGTCGACGAGAAACTGCACTATATCATGCACTCCATACACGAGCAGTGTGTCAAGTACGGCACGCGGCCTGACGGCTACATCGACTATGTGAAGGGAGCCAATGTGGCTGGCTTCATGAAGGTGGCCAATGCCATGATGGCGCAGGGCGTGGTGTGAAAAAGAAGCGGTGGTGTACCGCAAGTCAAGAACAAACACCCGAAAAAGTGAACAGCAAACGGATATTACTTCTACTGATGACCACGATGAGCCTTGTCCTTCTGTGCGCACAGACGCAGAAGGGCAAGGCCTCGTATTACTCTAAACGGATGACAGGGGCGCGTACGAGCAGCGGTGAGCGGCTGCATCACGACAGTCTCACCTGTGCCCATCGCACCCATCCGTTCGGCACGATGCTCCGCGTGACCAATCTGAACAACGGGCGGGAAGTTGTCGTGCGTGTCACCGACCGCGGACCGCACGGCCGCGGCCGCATCATCGACCTTTCCTGGTCTGCCGCCAAGGCGCTCGACATCCTCGACCACGGTGTGGCGATGGTGCGGGTGGAGGTGGTCAGTGGCCAGGACGGCATACCGTACAGACGCGAGGAGACTTCTTCGGAATTTGACTTCGAACTGACTCAGCCGGCATTTCCTGCGAAGGATTGGAAGAATGTGCCCATGCCCGACAAAAACCATAAGGAAGTACCCGGACGTGTGGCCACTGAAGAGAAACCGCGTACACCGTCGACGAAGGTGGCCCCCAAACGGGTAACTGCGGCGAAGAAAAAAACGGGAAAGAAAAACGTGAAGAAGCGGAAAAAGACCCGCCGTCCGGCAAAAGGCAGACGCCGGTAGGACGAGTGCCGGTAAGCGTGATGCAGTAGAATGATCCTCATACAAAGACCGGGCGGACGGCACGGACATATATATAATGTAAGGCGTGTTCTATAAATTCCACGCATTTTTAAATTTATATTTAGACAGGTTGCTCTTTGTGGCTTTTTGTTTTTATCCGGCACCTTTCCCTTTCTTCTTACATAAGATAGGCTGCGCCTCAGCAATTGAAGTAAACTTCATTGCGTTCGACTTGCACTATCTTTCAGTCGCATAGCCCGCTATGCTCCTTCAGAAAGAAAGTGAAATCTGCTCGGCTAAAATCCAAAAATCCATCAAAGGCAATTTATAGAACCCGCCTAATATATTGTCCGCGTCGTCCGCCCGGTCTTTTTGTTTTTGGGGAACGTCAGGTGTTTAGAACGTGAAGTCCACGCCGAGTCCGATCACGCGGTTGGTACGGGTGAAGGAGTCTGTGCCGTAGAGCATGCTCTTGCCCGTTGTGGCATCGGGAGTGGTGAGGGCGGTGGAGGTCATCTGGGCGGCCATTGCTCCGGCTTCCTCGTTTTGCAGTCCGCTCACGACATTGCCCACAATCTTTCCGGCCATAGCCGAGAGATTGCCGTAGTCGTTGGTCTGGCGGTTGTATTTGCCGTAGTTGGTCTGGAAATAAGCCACGTTGACCTTGATCTTCTTGGTGGCCTGTATGCCGAGGCCGAAGCCGAACGACCACGAACTGACATTGAAACTGATGTCCTCCATGTATTTGTCGGTAAAGTTGTAGTCGGTGATCTGTGCACCGGCACTCACCTGGAACATCTTGTTGATGTCGTATTCGGCACCGAGCAGATACTCGTTGGTGTCGCCGCCGAGGTCTTTCTGGTGGTTTTCAAACTGGTGGGCATCCTTGTCGAAATAGTGGTGCCAGCCGGCCGACACGCGCAGCGAGGGGATAATCGACCATTGGGCACCGAGGGTGAGCAGAGCCGGAGTATCTTCGGCTACACGCAGTCCGTCGCGATAGCGGTTGAGGATGGAGAGGTTGTTGGCACTCTCGCTGTTGGCGGAGCGGTTGCGGAGACGCATGCGGGTCTTGAACTCGTACTTGGCAGCGAAATTGAAGGCACCCGTGCGGTAGTCTACACCGAGGATGGGAGCGATGCCCCAACCCGTCTGGTCGCAGTTGAGCGTCACGTCCCCAGTCGCTTCTCCCAGGGCAGAGAGCATGGCAGCCTTGATGGTTGCATCCTTGGCAAGGGCGGCGTACTCCTGAGCCTTGGCCAGGTCGCCTGCTTGCTGGGCAAGTTGGGCTGCCTCGGTGTACTTGCCGACTGCGGCATTGGCTTGTGTAGCCTGCGCATTGAAGGTCTGTGCGGCGTTTACGGTCTGTCCGCCGACGGTAGCCTGTATGTTCTTGACATAGCCGTAGTAGTTGGATGTGCCGTAGAGCAGACGGAGTCCGGCATAGACAGACCAGTGCTCATCGAGTTTGCGGGCAGCGCCGAAGGTGAAACCGTAGTAGTATTGGCGGCCGCGCATGAAGGTCTCCATATCGTATCCGGTCACGGTGGGCAGGCCGAGAGCGCCGATACCGAGTTTGGTGCTTAGTGCATCGAGGTTTTGGGAGAGCAGGGGCAGAAGGGCGACATTGCTTTCAAAGGAAGGCAGACCCTCGTCGAAGTGGCACTTGCCGCCACCGCCGGTGATGGCAAAGCCGAACTGGAAACTCCAGTCGCCCTTGTTGTAGGCAGCCTGAAGGGAGGGCAGAACGGGTACATCGGCTTTTCCCTTGAACGTCTTGATACGCTCGCCGTTGTTCTTGACCCCATAGGCGAAGGGTGAAAATTCGGATGTGATGGTTCGGGTCTGGTGTGCATTCTGCAGATTGATGGACAGATGCAGACCGTTGTTGAGAAAAGCAACGCCCGCAGGGTTGCTGTAGACACCGTCGATTGCTATCGCAGCATCGCGTGCCGGATTGCGCAGAAAGGCAATGTTCTGGTTGGTGTTGGTGAGCAGGCCACCTGCCCACACGGGAACGTTCAGCACAGAAACAAGGGCCAAACTGACGAGTTTTGATTGGTTCATCGTTAAATACCTTTAATAAAATTGGTTGCAAAGGTATCTAAATTGTTCGATTTGTCGGTATGAACCTATTTTCCTTTAAGGTCTATTAACTATAAAACGGCAAAACGTTGCACAAATATGGAGTTTTGTGCAACGTTTTGCCGTCATTTTACCATCGTTTGGCATTTTTGCCATGCGCTACGATGGCGTGTCGGTCTTGTCGGCAGTCTTGTCTTCCTTGAGGGTGGGGTAGGAGATGCGGGTATGGTAGATGGCCTTGAGGCGCTCGATGAGTACCTGTTTGGCTTGTGCAATGTCGCGGAAGGTGATGGGACATTCGTGGAAGTATCCCTCGGCCACGTCATTGTCGATGATCTTGTTGACAAGCGTGCTGATGCTGTCGGCCGTATAGGTGGAAAGCGAGCGGGTGGCGGCCTCTGCGCCGTCGGCCATCATGAGGATGGCCTGTTCGCGGGTGAACGGGTTGGGGCCGGGGTAGGAGAACGGTGCCGGGTCGACATCCTCGTCGGGGTGCTCGTTCTTGTACTTGATGTAGAAGTATTTGGCCATGCCCGTGCCGTGATGGGTGAGGATGAAGTCGCGGATGATGTTGGGCAGGTTGGCTTTCTCGGCCATCTTCACCCCTTCGGTGACGTGGCTGACCACGATGCGTGCGCTCTCTTGGCAGGTCATCTGGTCGTGCGGGTTGACGCCGGCCTGATTTTCGGTGAAGAATACCGGGTTGGCCATCTTGCCGATATCGTGGTAGAGGGCACCTGTACGCACGAGCAGACTGTTGGCGCCGATGCGGTTGGCAATTTCGGAGGCCAGATTGCCCACGGTGATGGAGTGCTGGAATGTGCCGGGGGCTATCTCGCTAAGGTCGCGCAGGAGTCCGCGGTTGGTGTTGGAGAGTTCGAAGAGGGTCACGTTGGAGACGAAGCCAAACATCTTTTCGATGATGTACATTACCGGGTAGGCCAGGAGCAGGAACACGCCGTTGACGGCAAAGTGGTAGTACATGTCGCGGTCCATCTTGAGGAAATCGTTGTCCTGCATCATCTGCAGGGCGAAGTATACCAAGGCGCTGCCAAGAGAGACGAGCAAGGCGGTCTTGAACACCTGTGCGCGACGCAGCAGTTCGCGCAGGGAGTAGATGGCGATGATGCCCGCCACAATCTGTATGATGATGAACTCGTACTGGTATCTCACCACGGCCGCACAGATGAGTACCATCGTGACGTGTGAGATGAAGGCCGTGCGCGAGTCCATGAACACGCGGATGAAGATGGGGGCCATGGCAAACGGCAGGATGTATACGCTCAGGAAATTGTGCTGCATGATGATGGAGACCATCACCGGGAAGATGGTGATGAGCGTATAGAGCATGGCGATGCTGCGCGGCTTGTCGAAGTAGTCGCGGCGGAAGAGGGCGAGGTAGAGCGTGAAGATGCAGACAAGCAGGGTCACGAAGATAATCTGTCCCACGAGCGTGTTGGTGATCTCGGTGGAGGTGGCGTTGCGCCGCTTGATCTCGCGCTCGAATGAGTTGAGCACGCGGTAGGTATAGTCGTCGACAATGTCGCCGCGGTCGATTACCTTCTGTCCGCTCATCACCATGCCGCTGGCCGGCGGTATGCTGCTGAGCAGATCGTTGCGCTCGGTCTCGCTGCGCTCCTTGTCGTAGAAGAGGTTGCACTCGATGTAGTTGTTGAGATTGCAGCGCTGCAGCAGTTGCCGCTGGGGAGCGAGTTTTTCGTCGAGAAACAGTTTCTCGTAGGCCGACATCGTGGAGTAGATGCACGACAACTGTTCGCTTTGTGCATTGTTGCCGTTGACGATACGGATGGTGGTTGTCGTATCCTTGTACATCTCGTTGTAGGTGGGGGTGTCAAGGATGCCGGCCTGGTAGAGCCGGTGCAGGCGGTCGGCCAGCAGACTGACGTACTGGCGGGGCAGTCCGGGTATGCCGTCGCTGAAGTCTTTGAGAAACCGTGTGACCTGCTGGTGCTCAATGTCCGGGTTGTAGTTGTAGTAGGGCTGGAAGGTCTCCATGAGCGAGTCTTCCTGGGCCTTGATGGTCTCGTCGGTCTTGTAGATGGGGAAGTCGAAACTGGCGATGAACGACCCGTACATCCACGGTTTGCCGACATCGTAGCGGAAGGGCTTGTTCTCCGCTCTCGGGAAGGCCCATACGATGATGACCACCGTGATGACCACCAGTGCCGTGCGACTGAGCATATTTCGCCAGAAATGTCCCTCGGTATTGTCAAAAATATTTGTCATAAGTGTTGGACAGATGTTCGTATTGCGAAAATACGAAAAAAAAAGTCAAAATCGGGAATTTTTGTGTATTTTTGCACAAAATACAGTGAAAAGGCCGCACGATAGCCCATTCTTGATCGCTACCGCAGTGCAGTTTCGCAACTAACATATATTAGTAAAAGACATTTTTCTTCAACCCATGATGGATAGAAAAGTTAGGGTGCGCTTTGCACCCAGTCCTACTGGCGCTTTGCACATCGGTGGTGTGCGTACCGCATTGTACAACTATCTCTTTGCCCGCCAGCACGGCGGCGATCTCGTGTTCAGAATCGAGGATACCGACTCCAACCGCTTTGTTCCCGGTGCAGAGGAATATATACTGGAGTCCTTCCGCTGGTTGGGCATCAAGTTTGACGAGGGTGTGTCTTTCGGCGGAAAGTACGGACCTTACCGCCAGAGTGAGCGCCGTGACATCTATAAGAAATATGTAGACCAACTCCTGGATGCCGGCAAGGCTTACATCGCCTTCGACACCCCCGAGCAGCTCGAGGCCAAGCGTGCGGAGGTGAAGAACTTCCAGTATGACGCCCATACACGTCTGTCGATGACCAACTCGCTCACCCTCGGTGAGGAGGAGACCCGTCGCCGTATCGCCGACGGTCAGCAGTATGTGGTACGCTTCCTCGTAGAACCCGGACAGGAAGTGCATGTGCACGACCTTATCCGTGGCGAGGTGGTGATTAAGAGTGACATTCTCGACGACAAGGTACTCTTCAAGAGCGCCGACGAACTGCCTACCTATCATCTGGCCAATATCGTGGACGACCATCTGATGGAAATCTCCCACGTCATCCGTGGTGAGGAGTGGTTGCCCAGTGCACCGCTTCATGTGTTGCTCTACCGCGCTTTCGGTTGGGAGGACACCATGCCCGCCTTTGCCCACCTGCCCCTGTTGCTCAAGCCCGAAGGCAAGGGCAAACTCTCCAAGCGCGACGGCGACCGTCTTGGTTTCCCCGTCTTCCCCTTGGAATGGCACGACCCCAAGACCGGCGAGACCTCGTCGGGTTATCGCGAAAGCGGCTATTTCCCCGAGGCAGTGGTCAATTTCCTTGCCCTGCTCGGATGGAACCCCGGTACAGAACAAGAACTCTTCTCGCTCGACGAACTGGTACAGCTCTTCGACATCACAAAATGCTCGAAGGCCGGCGCACGTTTCGACTATCAAAAGGGCATCTGGTTCAACCATGAATATATCCTCCGCAAGAGCAATGAGGAGATAGCCCATCTCTTCGCTCCCATCGTGGCCGGCAACGGCGTGGACGAAACGATGGAACGTGTCACCCAGGTGGTGTCGATGATGAAAGACCGTGTCAGTTTCGTCAAGGAACTGTGGCCGCTCTGTTCCTTCTTCTTCATCGCTCCGACGGAGTATGACGCCAAGACCGTGAAGAAACGCTGGAAGGAAAATTCCGCACAGGTGATGACCGAACTGGCCGCCGTGCTTGAGGGCATCGATGACTTCTCTGTCGAAGGACAGGAGCCCGTTGTCATGGCGTGGGTGGAAAAGCAAGGCTACAAACTGGGTGACGTGATGAACGCCTTCCGTCTTGCCCTTGTCGGCGAAGGCAAGGGCCCCGGTATGTTCGACATCTCTGCTTTCCTCGGCAAGGAGGAGTCACTGCGCCGTCTGCGCCGTGCTGTAGAGGTATTGGGCTGATATTTTTCTAAACAGACCGTTCCCGCCGTCGGCAATGTCTGAGGGAACGGTCTGAACAAGAAACCAATAATCTGAATATTGTCGTGTACAACATTGCAATATACCTGTATCTGCTTGGCGTGGCCGTATGCAGCATTTTCAACCGCAAGGTGCGGAAGATGTGGCAAGGTGAGCGCCGTGCGATAAAGACGCTTCGGGAGAAGGTCGACCCGTCGGCGAAGTATGTATGGTTTCATGCCGCCTCGCTCGGCGAGTTTGAGCAGGGCCGTCCGCTGATGGAGCGTCTGCGCCGCGACCATCCCGAATACAAGATACTCCTCACCTTCTTTTCCCCCTCGGGCTACGAGGTGCGGAAAAATTACGAGGGGGCGGACATTGTATGTTATCTGCCGCTCGACACCATCCGCAACGCCCGCCGCTTTCTGCGGGCCGTGCGTCCGGTGATGGCCTTCTTCATCAAGTACGAGTTTTGGTACAACTATATGCACATCCTGCGTCACCGTGGGGTGCCTGTGTACAGCGTGTCGAGCATCTTCAGACCCGACCAGATCTTTTTCCGCTGGTACGGGCGGCGGTATGCCCGTGTGCTGAAATGCGTCACCCGCTTCTTTGTGCAGAACGAGCAGAGCAGACAACTGCTTTCCTCTATAGGTATCGATGAGGCCGAGGTCATCGGCGATACCCGGTTCGACCGCGTGCTGCAGATACGCGATGCATCGAAGTGCCTGCCTGTCGTTGAGGCTTTCAAGCGTGGAAGTGCCGACGGGAAGGCGGAGGACACAGGACACAGGATATTTGTTGCCGGGTCGAGCTGGCAACCCGATGAGGACATTTTTATTCCCTACTTCAACGCTCGTCGTGACTGGCGGCTCATCATCGCGCCGCACGTCATCGGTGAAGACCATCTCTCGCAGATTCTTTCCAAACTCAAGCGCCCTGCCGTGCGCTATACGCAGACCACGCCCGAAGAGGCCGCCAAGGCCGACTGTCTCATCATCGACTGCTTCGGACTGTTGTCGTCTGTCTACCGCTACGGCGAAATCGCCTATGTGGGCGGCGGCTTCGGAGTCGGCATACACAATGTTCTTGAGGCTGCCGTATGGGGGATGCCAGTCGTCTTCGGTCCCAACAACAAACACTTTCAGGAGGCCCAGGAATTGCTTCAGGCTAAGGGCGGTTTTGAGATTGCCGACAAAGCCTCCTTCTCCGGTCTTGCCGACCGGCTCATTGCCGATCAGGAATATTTGAGGCAAAGCAGTACGGCTGCCGGCGAATATGTCCGGTCGAAGGCCGGTGCCACCGACAGGGTGTTCAAGGGAGTGAACATGTAGGCATACAAAATCTGCAATTCCCTTGGCGGGGCAGGCATAAATGAGTACATAATGAATATAATTACCCTTCGATCAGTTGTTTCTCATTATGTATTACTTGTAATGTTTGTGTTGTTGGCATGCATGGCGTGTCAACGAGGCAATGTTGTGCATATGGTAGAGAAGGCGGACTCCCTTCTGGAGTCCAGTCCTGATTCTGCTTATCGTATGTTGGCGTCTGTTTCCATGAGGAATCTTTCAGGCAACGGGGCCAAGGCGCGTTATCTGCTCGCATACAATCAGGCCAGGTACAAACTTGACCGTAGAGCATCTGTCCGTGACCTTGATTATTGTGTAGAATACTATAAGAAGAAGGGAAACCATAAGATGCTGTTGCGCGCCTATTACTATCGGGGTGTCATAAATGAGGAGAACGGTGGGCAACGCAGCAATTCCTTATCAGACTTTATGGCGGCAGAACAATTGGCGGATTCTGCATCTGACGCTTTGACGTGTTGTCGTATTTACAATCAGTTGGTTGGTGTCAACATAGACAGTTGGAATGAGGATTGGGCTTTATATTATGCCAAGAAGGATCTGGAATATGCCAGAAAAACGAATGATACCGATTTTTTGGTCGGTGCTTTGAATGAAGTGGTCATGACAATGCGGTTGGCAGGCAAACAGGACAGTGTCCATACCTATATTCAGGAATGTTTGACGTATCTTCCCAATTGTACAAATACAGGAAAGGCAAATATATACAACGCTTTGGCTTTGTATGAAAATGATGTGTTGGGAAATTGGAAGTCGGCTGAGTATTACCATAAACTGTCATGGACATACCAACAATCTGAAAATACATTGCTTGCATTGGCCGAACTGTATTTTCAGCATGGCATGTCAAAAGAGGGTGAACAAATTTGTAATAGGTTATTGCGCTCGTCTGACAAGGAAATTATTATTGTAACAAATGATTTGCTGAAGGACTATTATCTTACGCAGAAGGATTATAAAAGGGCGTTTAATGCATTGGAAATATCAGATAGTTTGGTCGCGGCAAAAAAATATTATGAACACAAGGCTAAAATTGATGAATTACAAGAAAAATATGATTATAATGCCCTAGAGATTAAGAAGGAAAAAGAAATTTCCCGTATTGTTGTATCTTCTTTATTTGTCGCTCTTGTCCTTGTGACAATTGTGTTGTTGGTTTTAGTGAAAAACCATCGAAGAATGGTTCGTATAATGGCTCTGGAAAACCAGTTGTCTATATTGAAGAGTAACATGGATGATCTAACCTGAATAATTCATAGAAACAAAAAAAGAAGCGCAATTCTTTTGCCACATTAGCAAAAGTGAGTACCTTTA
>CAVFEZ010000050.1:0-21622 GCA_963621665.1 Akkermansia muciniphila
CCGTTCAGCGTTCTCTTCATGTATTGTGGTACCACCAGGAATCGAACCGGGGACACAAGGATTTTCAGTCCTTTGCTCTACCAACTGAGCTATGGCACCATCATTTTGCTGATTGCGGATGCAAAGGTACGAAAATAATTCGAAGTGGCAAATTTTTCAGAATGTTTTTATCCTATTATTTGCCGGTTTGTCTCTTTTTGTTGTCTTTTGCGTGACGGCAGATGGGAAAAATGGGGTGGGGGGAGGCGGTGGCCTATTGGACTGCGTTCAGGTACAGGCCGCACATCTCTGCGCAACGTTCGCCGTCGACGCCGGCCGAGACGATGCCTCCGGCGTAGCCGGCACCTTCGCCGCAAGGGAAGAGGCCGCGGATGCGGACGTGCTGCAGGGTCTCGCGGTCACGCAATATGCGTACAGGCGAAGATGTGCGTGTTTCGGTGGCGATGAGTATGGCCTCGTTGGTGAGAAATCCGTGGCTTGTCTGTCCGAATTTCCGGAAACCTTCTTGCAGGCGATGGCCGATGGTCGGCGGCAGCCAGAAATGCAGGGGTGAGGACACCAGACCGGGTGCGTAACTGCTGTCCGGAAGGTCGTAGGAGAGCCGGCCGTTGACGAAGTCGGCCATACGTTGGGCGGGTGCCGTCTGCCGCATGTTGCCCTGTTGCCAGCAGAGCCGTTCCAGTCGCTCCTGGTAGTGCATCACGCGCAGAACATCGTCGCCCTCAATATCTTCGGGTCGCATTTCGACGACCATGCCGCTGTTTGACCAGCGGGTGCCGCGGTTGCTCGGGCTCATGCCGTTGACCACCAGTTGCTCGGGGCCGGTGGCGGCCGGGATGACGAATCCGCCGGGACACATGCAGAAGGAGTATACGCCGCGTCCGTCTACCTGTGTCACGAAATTGTATTCGGCGGCAGGCAGATAGCGTCCGCGGCCGTTCTTGTTGTGGTATTGTATGCGGTCGATGAGTTCGGCAGGATGCTCCAGTCGTACCCCCATGGCGATGCCTTTGGCCTCGATGTCGATCTTTGCTTCGGCCAGATAGCGGTAGACGTCGCGTGCGGAATGTCCGGTGGCCAGTATGACAGGGCCGCGGAAGGTGACCTCGCGGTCGGTGTCGAGTTCGACGGCTTCGACTCCGGTCACGGTCTCCCCGTCGAGCAGCAGGCGGGTCATCTTGGTACGGAAATGCACCTCGCCGCCACAGGCAATGATGGTATTGCGCATATTCTCGATGACCCTTGGCAGTTTGTCGGTACCGATGTGCGGGTGGGCGTCGGCGAGAATGGCCGTAGATGCGCCGTGCTGGCAAAATACGCGGAGTATCTTTTCGGTGTTGCCCCGCTTTTTGGAGCGTGTGTAGAGTTTGCCGTCGGAGTAGGCACCGGCACCGCCCTCGCCGAAGCAGTAGTTGCTCTCGCCGTCCACCTTTTGTGTCTTGGTGATGAGCGAAAGGTCTTTTTTGCGTTCGCGCACGTTCTTTCCGCGTTCGAGGATGACGGGACGCAGGCCCAGTTCGATCAGCCGTAGGGCGGCGAAGAGTCCGCCGGGTCCTTCGCCCACGACAATCACTCTCGGGCGTGACGACACGTCGGGGTATACGATGTGTTCGTACTCGTCGTCTTGCGGCATCTCGTTGATGTAGACGCGCAGGGTGAGGTTGATGAAAATCTGGCGTTGGCGTGCGTCGATACTGCGCTTGAGTATGCGCACACAGTTGACGGTGCGTGCATCAAGTCCTTTCTCGCGTGCCACGTATCCTTTGATGTTTTCCTCTGAGGAGGCCACCTCGGGTGTCACTCTTATTTGAAATTCCTGGGTCATGGAAGGTTGTTCTGATAGTGTTTGTCTATGCAAAGGTAGCAAAAAGTAGCCGATGTGCGTAGGAGTGCAGCAAAATATTCGTACTTTTGCAAGCGTATAGTCCGTCATGGCCCATCGTGGGCCTTTCGGAGCAGCCGCCCGTTGAGGTGATGTGCTCGTGTACCGTTCCGCTCTCGTATTGTGTGAACGTGCGGCGGGTAGTTGCCGGCGTGCGGCCGCTGCGTGCCGGACTGACAGGAAGGCCGCCTTTGTATGGCGGCGAAAAGCAACAACAATCACCTGTATGAAAGTATTAAAGTTTGGCGGAACCTCAGTCGGTTCCGTGGAAAGTATTCTCAGCCTCAAGGCTATTGTGGAGAACGAGGCGCGGCGCAAGCCCGTCATTGTAGTGGTCAGTGCCCTCGGCGGCATCACCGACAAACTTCTGTCGACGGCCCAGCTCGCTCTCCGTGGTGACGAACAGTGGAAGGAAGCCTTCGAGTCGATGGTAGACCGTCACCACAAGATGATAGACACTATCATCACCGACAACAAAAAACGTGAAACTCTCTTCAACAAGGTCGACGCCCTCTTCGAGCAGTTGCGCAGCATCTATTTCGGCGTGTATCTCATACACGACCTCAGCCGCAAGACGCAAGATGCCATCGTGAGTTACGGCGAGCGTCTGAGTTCGAACATCGTGGCCACGCTTGTGTGCGGAGCCAAGTGGTATGACGCGCGTGACTTCATCAAGACCGAGCGCAAGAACGGGAAGCACGTGCTCGACAGCGAACTGACCCATCGGTTGGTGCGTTCCACTTTCTCCGACCTGCCCCCTGTGGCCCTCGTTCCGGGATTTATCAGTCTTGACAAGGATACCGGCGAGACCACCAACCTCGGTCGCGGCGGAAGTGACTATACCGCCGCCATCATCGCCGCTGCCCTCGATGCCGAGATACTGGAGATATGGACAGATGTCGACGGCTTCATGACCGCCGACCCGCGTGTCATCAAGACCGCCTATACCATCAACGAACTGAGTTATGTCGAGGCTATGGAACTTTGCAACTTCGGTGCAAAGGTCATCTATCCGCCGACCATCTACCCCGTCTGTGTCAAGAATATTCCCATACGGGTGAAAAATACCTTCAATCCCGATGCACCCGGCACGATCATCAAGGACAAGATCGATGACGACAGCAAAGCCATCAAGGGTATCTCAAGTATCTCGGGTACAACACTGATCACCGTGACCGGTCTTTCGATGGTCGGCGTGATCGGTGTCAACCGCCGCATCTTCACCGCTCTGGCGGGCAATGGCATCAGCGTGTTCATGGTGTCGCAGGCATCGTCGGAGAACTCCACGTCTATCGGTGTGCGCGACGAGGACGCCCCATCGGCCGTAGAGGTGCTCAACGGCGAGTTTGCCAAGGAGATAGAGACCGGTGCCATGTTCCCCATGCACGCCGAGAGCGGCTTGGCCACCGTGGCCATCGTGGGCGAGAACATGAAGCACACGCCCGGTATTGCCGGCAAACTGTTTGGTACGCTCGGACGAAGCGGTATCAGCGTGATCGCCTGTGCGCAAGGCGCTTCGGAGACCAATATCTCGTTTGTGGTCGACGGCCAGTATCTGCGCAAGTCGCTCAATGTGCTGCACGACTCCTTCTTTCTTTCCGAATACAAGGTGCTCAACCTCTTTGTCTGCGGTGTGGGTACTGTCGGCGGCAAACTCATCGAGCAGATCAAGGAGCAGTACGAGGAACTCAAGGTCAACAGCCGCCTCAAACTCAATGTTGTGGGCATCGCTTCCTCGCGCCGTGCCATCTTCGACCGTGACGGACTCGACCTCGAACATTACCGTGAACAACTCGACCAGTCTGCCCCCAGTGACAATGCCCATCTGCGCGAAGAGGTCATCGGTATGAACATCTTCAACAGTGTCTTTGTCGACTGTACGGCCAGCAAAGAGGTGGCCGCGCTCTATCAGGACTTCCTCGAACACAATATCTCTGTCATTGCCGCCAACAAGGTGGCTGCCTCATCAGACTACAACAGTTATCAGCGGCTGAAGCGCACGGCATTGGCACGCGGTGTGAAGTTCCGTTTCGAAACCAATGTCGGAGCCGGACTGCCCATTATCGGTACGATCAACGACCTGCGCAATTCCGGTGACAAGATACTCAAGATAGAGGCCGTGCTCAGCGGCACGCTCAACTATATCTTCAATGCGCTCTCTGCCGACACGTCGTTCTCGAAGACCGTACATCAGGCCAAGGAACTGGGGTACAGCGAACCCGATCCGCGTATCGACCTCAGCGGACAGGATGTGGTGCGCAAACTGGTCATCTTGGCCCGCGAAGCCGGATACAAGGTGGAACAGAGCGATGTGGAGAAGCAACTCTTCATACCGGACAGTTATTTCGACGGTACGCTGGAGGACTTCTGGGCTCATCTGCCCGAACTTGACGCCGATTTCGAGGTGCGCCGCCAGCGGCTTGAGGCCGAGGGCAAGCGTTGGCGTTTTGTGGCCACGATGGATCACGGTGCTACCCGTGTGGCCCTGCAGGAGGTGGGTGTCACCCATCCCTTCTACAATCTTGAGGGCAGCAACAATATCGTATTGCTCACCACCGAGCGCTACCGTGAGTTCCCTATGCTCATACAGGGCTATGGCGCAGGAGCCAGCGTGACCGCCGCCGGAGTGTTTGCCAACATCATGTCTATTGCCAATATCTGATCTGAAGCCCATGAAACATATCATCATCTTGGGCGACGGCATGGCCGACCATGCCGTCAGCCGACTGGGCGGAAAGACCCTTCTGCAATACGCTCATACGCCTGCGATGGACACGCTTGCCCGTCTTGGGCGTACCGGACGGCTCGTCACCGTGCCCGACGGATTCCATCCCGGCAGCGAGGTGGCCAACAGTTCCATCATGGGTTACGACCAAAACGAGGTGTACGAAGGCCGCGGGCCGCTCGAAGCCGCCAGTATCGGCTATGAGATGGAGCCAGACGACCTCGCCCTGCGCTGCAATATAATCAATGTGGGCGATGGCCGCATCGTCACCCACAATGGTGGCAATCTGACCACTGACGATGCCGATGTGCTCATCCGTCATCTCAACGCCACGCTTGGCACTGACCGTGTGCGGTTCGTCACCGGCATACAGTACCGTCATCTGCTCATCATCAAGGGCGGCAACAAGTATGTAGACTGTGCGCCGCCGCACGACCATCCCGGTGAGAGGTGGCACGACCTGCTCGTGCGTCCCTTGGCGTCGGCTACGGAGCAGCAGCGGGCGGCTTGTCCCGCTGCTGAGGGGTGTGCATACGGCCGCCTGTCGGCCGAAGAGACTGCAGATTTGCTCAACGGCCTTGTTCTCAAAAGCCAGGAAGTGCTGGAAAGCCATCCCTTCAATGTGGCCCGTCGCAGCCGTGGCGAGCGCATGGCCAACTTGATATGGCCGTGGGGTGGCGGTTGCCGGCCGCACATGCTTACCCTCTCGCAGATGTATCCGCAGATACGCCGCGGGTCTGTCATCTCGGCCGTCGACCTCATCCGCGGTATCGGACATTATGCCGGTCTGCGCAATATCATCGTCGACGGGGCAACGGGACTGGCCGACACCAACTACGAGGGTAAGGCCCAGGCCGCCATTGATGCCTTGCGCGAAGGCGACGATTTTGTCTATGTGCATGTCGAAGCCAGCGATGAGGCCGGACATGATGGCGACCTCGACCTGAAACTCCGTACCATAGAAAATCTTGACAGTAGGCTCGTGCGCCCTATCTACGAGGCCGTGTCGTCGTGGAGCGAACCGGTGTGCATCGCCGTGCTGCCCGACCATCCCACGCCTGTGGAGATACGCACGCACGTCAAAGAGCCTGTGCCGTTCCTGATATGGTATCCGGGCATCACACCCGACGAGGTACAGCAGTACGACGAGGTGAGTTGTGTAGGCGGGGCATACGGATTGTTGCGCCTGCGCGAGTTTATGGATACGTTTATGAATGATGGAAAAACAGAATAACAATGAAATATTACAGTACAAATCATAATGCCCCTCTTGTCACGCTGCATGAGGCGGTAGTGCGTGGTCTTGCTCCCGACCGCGGTCTCTATATGCCGGAGTATATCAAGCCATTGCCCCAATCGTTTTACGACCATATCGACCGACTCTCGTTCCAAGACATCGCCTTCGCCGTGGCCGAGGCTTTCTTCGGGGAAGATGTGGAGCACGATGCCCTTCGGCAGATTGTCGACGATACGCTGGCCTTCGACTGTCCGGCAGTCAAAGTGAAGGACAATGTCTATGCTCTTGAACTCTTCCACGGGCCGACCCTGGCATTCAAGGATGTGGGTGCCCGCTTCATGGCCCGCCTTCTGCAATACTTCATCCGTCAGGAGAAAGGCGGACGGGTCAATGTGCTGGTGGCTACCAGCGGTGACACCGGTTCGGCCGTGGCCAACGGATTTCTTGGTGTTGAGGGTATTCATGTGTATGTGCTCTATCCCAAGGGAAAGGTCAGTCGCATACAGGAAAGCCAGTTTACGACGCTCGGACAGAACATTACTGCCATCGAGGTCGACGGCGTGTTCGATGATTGTCAGGCTTTGGTCAAGAGCGCATTTATGGACGAGGAACTCTGCCGGCACATGCGTCTCACATCGGCCAACTCCATCAATGTGGCCCGCTTCCTGCCCCAGGCGTTCTATTACTTCTATGCCTATGCACAGATGAAGGCCGCCGGACGGGCCGACCGCCTTGTGGTCTGCGTGCCGAGTGGAAATTTCGGCAATATCACCGCCGCCCTTTTCGGTCATGACATGGGCTTGCCCATCCACCGGTTTGTGGCGGCCAACAATGCCAATGACATCTTCTACAAATATCTGCAGACGGGAAAGTACGAACCGAAACCCAGCGTGCAGACCATCGCCAATGCTATGGATGTGGGGGCACCGAGCAATTTCGCCCGTATCATCGAACTGTACGAAGGGTCTTACGACCTTATAAGCACCGTAATAGGTGGTGCAACATTCTCTGATGATGAAATACGTGAAGGCATGAAGCGTTGCTACGAGGAGACAGGTTATGTGCTCGATCCGCACGGGGCTTGTGGCTATCTGGCCTTGACAGAGGCAGAGGATGTCTGCCTGCGCGAGGGGGAGACCGGTATATTCTGCGAGACGGCCCATCCGGCCAAGTTCAAGGATACCGTAGAGCAAATCATCGCGCACGAGATACCGTTGCCCGAGAAATTGGCCGCCTTTATGAAAGGTACGAAGCAGAGTGTGGAGATGTCGCGCGACTTTGCCGACTTCAAGGCGTTCCTGATGAAGGAATAGGCTGTTTGATGTCATCACAAAAGGTGACAACGACAATAAGCGTCAAACAAAAAACCGACAACAAAGGCAACAAAAAGCGGGCCGCTCTTCCAATGTGAAGGGCGGCCCGCTTTGTTGTGTCGGTTGCAGTATCGGCTTACTGCAGTATCACCTTCTGTGTGGCGGTGTGGCCTGCAGCGTCGGTGGCTTCGATGACGAAGGCGTGGCCTGCGGCACTGTCAAGGGTGAAGGAGGTGTGGGCGGTGCGCTTGACGAGTCGGCCGTTGAGGTCGAGTACGCGTACCTGCTGCACGTCCTTGCCGCTGACGCTCACGTGGCGGCCCTGCACATGGATGCCGAGCGCTGAGGCTGCGGTGGTCGGGTTGATACCGGTGTAGGTGCCTGTGAAGTCAAACACATAGGTGGTGCCGGCCTTGCCCGAGAGGGTTGCGGTACCGTTGGCATCAACAGGCAGTGTGGTCTTCTGTCCGTCGACATATACGGTGGCCTCGCCGAGATACTTGTAGAGTACGGGGATGGTCTGGCCTTGGTTGTTGACGATGGTGATGAGGGTGGCCTTGCCGTCCTTCCACTCGGTGCTGACGGTGAAGTCCTTCACGGCCTTGAGACCGTTGGCGTGGCCGCTGGTCCATGCAGAGGGCAGGGCGGGGAGTACGCGGATGGTGTCGGAGTTGCTCTGCAGCAGCATCTCGGCCATACCTGCGCAAGCACCGAAGTTGCCGTCGATCTGGAAGGGAGCGTGGGCATCGAAGAGGTTGTAGAACACACCGGCGTTGCCGTTGCTGTGGGCGAGGGCGTTGGTGAGGATAGTGTGGGCGTGGTCACCGTCGAGCGCGCGTGCCCAGAGGTTGATCTTCCATCCCATAGACCATCCGGTAGCACCGTCGCCGCGCAGTTTCAGTGAGTTGACGGCAGCGTTGAAGAGGTCGGTTCCGGGGTGAACCTGTGAGAAGGGATAGAGACACATCAGGTGCGACATGTGGCGGTGGTCCTTGCCTTCGGTTGTGGCCGTGTAGGCGCTGTACTTCCACTCGCGCAGGATGGTGCTCTGTGCGGCGATGCGGTCGGTACCCCAGTTGCCGGAGTAGGTCTCGGTGTGGAGGCCGTTGTCGAGCTTGGAGAAGCGGTCGCGGAGGGTGGAGAGGTCAGACTCAGATACGTTGGCGTCACTGCCGAGCACATCGATGGCTTCGAGCGTGTTGCTGAAGAGGTCGTATACGAGCTGCTGGGCGTGGGCGACACCGTTCTGTGAGTCGGGTCCGTGTTCGGGCGACCACTCGTTGGGTGCCTCGTAGGTGCCGTCGGAAGCCAGGATGAGGCGGTCCATCCAGAACTGTGATGCGGAGAGCATGGCGGGGAACACCTTCTTGAGGTATTCCTTGTCGAGCGTGTAGCGGTAGTGCTGCCAGAGGTGGGTGGCGTACCAGGCGTTGGCGATGACGTAGTTGGTCTTGAACGAGCTTACGCCGCCGAAGATGTTGTTCTCCGTGTAGCAGGTCCATCCGCGCGACTGTCCTGACTGCGAGGCCCAGGTCTTCCACTCGTTGTGGTTTTCTGCCTCATTCCATATATAGTGGAGGAAGGGCAGGTGCATTTCGCTGAGGTTGGTCGGCTCGGCCGGCCAGTAGTTCATCTGTACGTTGATGTTGGAGTGGATGTCAGCGTTCCATGCAGCCTGGGTGATGTTGTTCCAGATACCCTGCAGGTTGGAGGGGAGGTCTACGCCGCGTGAAGAGGCGATTTCGAGGTAGCGTCCGTAGGCGAAGTAGAGTTGCTCGAGCATGAGGGCATCGGTGCCTGCGCCGCTATTGTAGTTGTCGATGAGCTTGTTGGTAGGCTGGTCGTTCTTTGCACCGTCGAGTTGGAAATCGACACGGGCAAAGTATTTCTGGTGGTCGGCCACATGCTCGGAGAGCAGAGCGTCCCATCCCTTGTCGGCGGCAGCGGCGATGCGGTTCTCGATGGTGAGCGAGAGGTTGTCGGTGTCGGAGATGTAGGAGAGGGCGTAGGCATCGTAGTCGGTGCCGCCGGCCAGAATGACGAGTACCTCGTCGGCGCCGCGCACCTCGATACCCTCATCGGTGGTGGTCATGGTACCGCCGGTGGGTATCACTCTCATGCGTGCGTTGTAACTTACAAGGTCGAGTTTGCCGCTGAATGTGCCTTCGCCGTCGCTATAGGCCGGTTCTACGTCGAGTGCTGCTCCCGGTTCCATGGTGAAGCGCATGCTGATCTGTCCGCTCTTGCTGGCCGTATAGTGGGCGGCTACGACGCGGGCGGGATTGGAGGCGATATATTCGCGGGTGAAGGTCACGCCGCTCTGACTGGTATACTGGGTCTTGCCCGTAGCGGTGGTGAGGTCGAGTTGGCGTACATAGTCCTTGGCGGCGGTGGTGGCCGTCGTGCCGAACAGTCCGCTCAGATCCTTGCCGAAGACAGAACCGAAGTTCTCGTATCTGCCGTATCCCTTGCCGCCGTAGGGCGACTGGGCTGCGGTGCCGGACCAGAGGGTCTTCTCGTTGAACTGTATCTCGTCTTTGAACATGCCGCCGAAGAGGCTGGCGCCAAACTGTCCGTCGCCGATGGGGAGGGAGTATTCCATCCAGTTGGAGTAGCCCTGTCCGCCGCTGTAGAGCGTGGCGGTGGTGGCGGGCTCGGTGTACCATAGTGTGAGCGGGTGCTCAGGCACGTAGTTCTCGATGCCAGTGCTCTTGTAGTCGGTGATGTCCATGTCGGCGGGATCCTCGAAAGTGACGACATTGTTTTCGTCGCCGGCCTGCCAGAAGCCCAGTGTGTTGCCTTCTACGGGCGATCCCCACATGTTGACGTAGGTGTTTCCGCTTTTCGAGTTGGCTACGATTTCAAATCCGGCACCGTTGGTGGTGTTCGAACTGGCGACCAGTTTGAAACCGCCGCTCTGCTCGCTTGTTCCGGCGCGGAGCGGATTGGGGTTGGTACCGCCTTCTGTGGTGTAGACAGACTGCGAACTGATGACGATGTACTTGCCTTCCTTGTTGACAAACTGGAAGTTGTCTTTCGTGCCGACCAGTTTCCACAACCGTCCGTCGTCGGCCGATGTGGTGGTGTAGAGGCGGATGCAGTCGTCAGACGAACCGACGCTCATGCAGCGCTTTGTGCGGTTGAATTTCACGAGGTAGTACGTACCCTCGGCGTCGGCTGAACTGGCAAATGTAGGCCACGTCAGTGTCGCTTTGGTCTGTACCGACTTGCTGCGTGCGCCGGCTATCGTGCAGACGAGCAGGAGTAGGAGGAAAAGTGAAAATCTTTTCATTGTAATGGTAATGGTGATTAGATATAGTATTGTTTGTTCTCTGCTGTGGTTCCGGTCAGAATATATGCTGGAGTCAAAAGATTGTAGGGTATTTCCGTTTCCCTCTCTTGAGAAGGTGGATATGCTTGTGGGCAAAGGTACACAAATAAATTGACAGTCAGCGGTTTTTGCCCGGCCTTTTTTTGTTCCACCGTCACTATGGATGGGTGGCCGTCCACCATGCGGTGTTCTTTTTCGCGGTGGCGGCGACGGTATTTTCCGACGGATCGGAGATGGTGAGGCCCGAAAAGGAGGTGACAGTGATGCTCTTGTGTCCGGCCTCTGAGTAGATGCGGTCGGTGGCGGCTTTGTAGGGCACCAGTTGGGTGAGTAGGGCAAGGAAGGTGTTGTAGGAGACGGTGTCGCTGTCGCAGAGTTGCTGCACATAGTCGCCGAGGTCGAAATAGACGGTGGGGGTCCAATGGGCGGCATCCAGGTCTTGCAGATCAGGCAAATGTCGGGTGTCGAAGGTGTGGGCCGCATTGATGGTACGCATCATTTCGGCCATCATTTCGGCCTTGCTGCAGTCGGTGGCGGCTATTGTGCCGTAGGGCATGCGGTAGGTTTGGTAGAAAGAATGAAACTGCTGCACTACGCTGGCATAGTCGGGTTGCGCTTGCAGCAGGTAGGGAAGGATGAGGTCGTAGGGCATGCCCTTGGCCATAATCTCACTGGTAGAGGCGATGAGCCAGTCGGTGGTGTGGCGCAGGTCGTACACGTTCTCCATGCAGGAGAGGTAGCAGTCGTCGAACAACAGGAACTGCAGATGTACGCCGGCTTCCGATACGCCTTTGGCAAAGTCGCTCACTGTCATCTGGTATTGGGGGAGCGAACCGCCGAAGTAGCGTGTCTTGACCGTGGAGGATGACGCTACGGGAAGCCATCCCTCTCCGTGCCCGCCGACTATCATGGCATAGTTGTCGGCCGGGGCGATGTCGGTCACTTGTCTGAGCAGGGCGGCCAGGGCGTCGGGTGAGGCAAAGTTGTAGTCGGTGACGCGCTGAAGGGTGTCGCGCGTGCATCTTCCGTTGGTGTACTTTATCTCCATGAGGTCGCAGGCGGGTGTCTGTCCTGTTCGTGGAGCATTGGCAACAAACAGCAGCAGGCGGTTGTTGCCCAGTCCGCCTTGCTGCCTGACGGCAGTCTCCATGGCGCTGATGTTGTCGACGAAGAAACTGTGCAGGTCGCTCGCCGGTCCGGTGTAAGGGAAATACACGAAGAGTGTCCTCTCGGTTACAGGCATATCTTTCTGTGTGTCATCGGGTGAACAGGCGACAAGCGCGAGGGCGAAGAATATCGCCGAAAGAGCGAGGCGGACGGTTCTTTGTAGATGGAGCATGGTGTGGCGGAGTGGTAAAGAGAGTAGGGTGAGTGGTGAAAAAAAAGAAAAAGTCGGCAAGACGACGAGCCATGCCCGGTCTTGCCGACTTTTTATAGGTGTAAATCATTTTCTTCCGTTATCCGACGGGAAATGGAGATGATTGGGAAATGAAGATGATTATTTCTTCAGCGCAGCGATCGACTCCTTGAGGGCGGCGATCTTCTCTTCGCTGTCGCTCTGCTTCTTGCGCTCGATGGCTACGACGGCTTCGGGAGCGTTGGCCACGAACTTCTCGTTGGAGAGTTTCTTCTTCACGCCGGCGAGGAAACCTTCGAGGTGCTTGATCTGTGCTTCCATCTTGGCGATTTCGGCTTCGGTATCAATCATGTTGCCCAAGGGTACGGCAAACTCGTCGGTGCCTACCATGAATGCGGCCGCGGTGGGGTTCTTCTCCTGAACGACCGTGATGGCTTCAAGGTTGGCCATCTTGGTGATGACGCTGGCGTAGTCGGCGTGGTGGTCGGTGCCTACCACCTGCAGGGTGAGGGCATCCTTCTTGGCGATGTTCTTCTGGTTGCGTACGGTGCGCACGCCGGCCACAATCTGCTTCACATTCTCGATGTCGGCCACCAGACGGTCGTCGTCGGCTGTCGGTGCGGGCACTTCGAGCTTGTCGCGCATGATGCTCTCGCCGTCTTTGCGGTCGTAGATGTGCTGCCAGAGTTCTTCGGTGATGAAGGGCATGAAGGGGTGGAGCATCTTGAGGAGTATCTCAAAGAATTTCTGTGTGGCGGCGTAGGTCGTGGCATCGATAGGTTGGCCGTAGGCCGGTTTCACCATTTCAAGATACCAGCTGGAGAACTCGTCCCAGAAGAGTTTGTATACGGCCATGAGTGCCTCGGAGATGCGGTATTTCTTGAACAGGTCGTCTACCTCGGCGTTGGTCTGGCGGAGTTTGGCCTCAAACCACTTCACGGCGATGGCGTTGGCCTGCGGCTGCTCGATGTCAGCGGTCTGCCATCCCTGTACGAGACGGAAGGCGTTCCATATCTTGTTGTTGAAGTTGCGTCCCTGCTCGCAGAGGCTTTCGTCGAAGAGAATGTCGTTGCCTGCGGGGGCGGAGAGCATCATGCCCATGCGCACGCCGTCGGCGCCGTACTTGTCGATGAGGTCGAGCGGGTTGGGCGAGTTGCCGAGTTGCTTCGACATCTTGCGGCCCAGATTGTCGCGTACGATACCGGTGAAGTACACGTGGCGGAAAGGCATCTCGTGGCGGTACTCGTAGCCGGCCATGATCATACGGGCTACCCAGAAGAAGATAATGTCGGGACCGGTGACAAGGTCGGCCGTCGGATAGTAGTAGTTGATCTCCTCGTTGTCGGGATTGTTGATGCCGTCGAAGAGCGAGATGGGCCACAGCCAGGAGGAGAACCATGTGTCAAGGGCATCCTCGTCTTGCTGCAGGTCATTGGCGGTCAGTGCCGGGTTGACGGCTTGTGCATCGGCGAGTGCTTTCTCGGCGGTCTCGGCCACGACAAACTGGCGCTTGCCTTCGCTGTCGGTGAAATAGTAGGCCGGTATGCGGTGTCCCCACCACAGTTGGCGCGAGATGCACCAGTCCTTGATGTTCTCCAGCCAGTGACGGTAGGTGTTCTTGTATTTGGCGGGGTAGAACTGTATGTCGTCGTTCATGACGGGGGCGAGCGCCTCGTCGGCGAAGTGCTGCATGGAGAGGAACCACTGGGTGGACAGTTTCGGTTCGATGGGCACGTTGGTGCGTTCGGAGAAGCCTACCTTGTTGTTGTAGTCTTCTACCTTCTCCATGAGTCCGGCGGCCTTGAGGTCGTCTTCTATCTGTCGGCGTACATCCATGCGGTCCATGCCGACATACATGCCGGCTGCCTCGGAGATGGTGCCGTTGTCGTTGAAGATGTCGATGGTCTCGAGGTGGTGTTTCAGGCCGAGGGCGTGGTCGTTGATGTCGTGGGCGGGGGTCACCTTCAGACAGCCTGTACCGAACTCGATGTCGACATATCCGTCTTCGATGACGGGTATCTCGCGTCCGACGAGAGGCACGATGACGTGCTTGCCCTTGAGCCAGGTGTTTTTCACGTCGTCAGGATTGATGCACATGGCGGTGTCGCCCATGATGGTCTCGGGACGTGTCGTGGCCACGACAGCGTAGTAGCCTTTCTCGTCCTTGTGCATGACGTTGCCCTCGTCTTTCTGTTGGCAGTCGTCTTCTACGACACGGTATTTCAGATAGTAGAGTTTGGAGTGTTCGTCCTTGTAGATCACCTCCTCGTCAGAGAGGGCTGTCTGCGCTTTCGGATCCCAGTTGACCATGCGTGCGCCACGGTAGATGAGGCCCTTGCGGTAGAGGTCGCAGAATACCTTGATGACGCTCTCCGAGCGCTTCTCGTCCATGGTGAAGGCCGTGCGGTCCCAGTCGCAGCTGGCACCGAGGCGGCGGAGCTGCTTGAGGATGATGCCGCCGTGCTCGTGGGTCCAGTCCCAAGCGTGCTTGAGGAACTCCTCACGGGTGAGGTCAGACTTCTTGATGCCCTGCTGGGCAAGGCGGTTGACCACCTTCGCTTCGGTGGCGATGGAAGCGTGGTCGGTACCCGGTACCCAGCATGCGTTCTTGCCCTCCATCCGGGCGCGGCGCACGAGAATGTCCTGTATGGTATTGTTGAGCATGTGGCCCATGTGAAGCACGCCGGTCACGTTGGGCGGGGGAATGACGATGGTGTAGGGTTCGCGGCCGTCGGGCTTGCTGCTGAACAGTTTGTTGTCAAGCCAGTATTGGTACCATTTCGACTCCACGGCCTGTGGGTCGTATTTGCTTGCTAATTCCATATGGTAAGTTGATTTATGACGTGTTCTGAAAATACGTATTGCTAAATTTGTTGTAAGCGGAAGAATCTGCCTAAAAACGGATGCAAAAGTAATAAGAATCCGTGGAATTTGATTACTTTTGCAGCACTAAAATCACGTATGATGCATACAAAAGAAGAAAAGATGGCGGCTTTCGGCCGTCTGCTCGATGTGCTCGATGTATTGCGGGAAAAGTGCCCCTGGGACCGCAAGCAGACCAACGAGAGTCTGCGCCCCAACACCATCGAGGAAACCTACGAACTCTGCGATGCCCTGATGAAGGACGACCAACCCAATATCTGCAAGGAACTTGGCGATGTACTCCTGCATGTCTGCTTCTATGCCAAGATGGGCGACGAGCGCGGCGCGTTCGACATTGCCGATGTCTGCGAAAAGCTCACCGACAAACTCCTCTTCCGTCACCCCCACGTCTACCACCCTTCACAGGTCGGCGCACCCGAGCCCAAGCCGCTGCCCTATGGCGAAAACGGTGAGGCCAAGGGCGATATGCAGCGTGCCGAGACCGCCCAGCAGGTGATAGAAAACTGGGAGCAGATCAAACTCCGCGAGAAGGACGGCAACAAGAGCGTGCTCTCCGGCGTGCCCGACGCGCTCCCCTCGCTCATCAAGGCCTACCGCATACAGGACAAGGCCCGCAATGTCGGGTTTGACTGGGAAGACAAAGGTGATGTCTGGGCCAAGGTGCATGAAGAACTGGGTGAACTGGAAGCCGAGCTGCAGCGTGGCGACAAGCAACGCTCGCTGGAGGAACTGGGCGATTTTCTCTTCAGTGTCATCAATGCCGGACGGCTCTATCACCTCAATCCCGACAACGCCCTGGAACACACCAACCAGAAGTTTATCCGCCGCTTCAACTATATCGAGGCACACTCCATCAAGGTCGGCAAACCGCTCAAGGACATGACGCTCGGCGAGATGGACCAGTTGTGGAACGAGGCCAAGGCGCTTGAGCGCAATGCCGGACAATCATCATCAAGTAATCTCATAAAAGGTGGAACTGAAAGTCCTGCCTAAAAACAAAAAAACGATTTCTCTATGAGACATTTTGTATTGACATTCATCGCTTTGGTCTTGGCTACCGCCGGGCTGACGGGCTGCCGCAAGACCGCCAAAGCCCCTGCCGCTCCCAAGGCAGAGGAAAATGTTGCCGATGCCGACACCACCGTATATGGCGTATGCGGTGAGGGTACTTCGATGCACTCGTTGCAGATCATCACCGATGCGGGCGACACCCTCGAATACGCCATTGCCGATGCAGGACCCGACAGCACTGATGTGCAGGGCGGACTGATGGCCGGCGACCGCATGGCTGTCATCGGCACCATGGTCGACGGTGAGCGCACGGCCCTCCGCGTGATCAACACGACCACACTTCTCGGCCATTGGACCAGCATCGACAAGAACTTCGTGATAGAGGAGGGCGGTGTGGTCAAGTCCAACGTACAGGCGGAGTCGAAACCCTGGACAAGTTGGAAAATCTACAACGGCCAACTGCTGCTCAACCGCGACACCTTCCGCATCGACTGTCTCGGTGCCGACTCCCTCTATCTCGAAAACGACAAAGGCATATTCGTCTACAAACGCCAGTAGTACAAGTGGCATGCGCGGACGGTCCGCGTATGCCTCCCGTCGCTTCAAATTCTTTTTCTACAAGGCCCTTGTACGCTTCCGATTCTTGCCTATTCTGAAATCAAGTACGAAAACAATCACGACATGGAACCGTTCAGAGTACATATATTGGGGTGCGGAAGCGCACTTCCCACCACCCGCCACAACGCCTCGTCGCAGGTCGTCGAGGTGCGGGGCAAACTGTTTATGGTAGACTGCGGCGAGGGTACGCAGGTGCAGATGCGCCGGGCGCATATCGGGTTTACCAAGTTGCAGGCTGTCTTTATCACCCATATACACGGCGACCACTGTTTCGGACTGATAGGTATGCTCTCTTCTTTCGGCATGCTTGGGCGTACTGCCCCTCTTCATGTGTATGCGCCCGAAGGGCTGCGCCAGGTGCTCGACTTGCAGATTGCGACTTTTTGCCATGGACTGGACTACAAGATCGAGTTCCATGCGGTGGATACCACCCGTCACGGTGTGGTGTATGAAGACCGTAGTCTCACGGTAGAGAGTATTCCGCTTGCCCATCGTCTGCCGTGCTGTGGCTATCTTTTCCGTGAAAAACCTACCTTGCCCCATATCCGTCGCGATATGATGGACTTCTACGGCATACCCGTGTCGCAGGTAGGCAATATCAAGAACGGTACCGGATGGACCGACAGCGAAGGCCGGCATATCCCCACTGAGCGGTTGACCACTCCCGCCGATCCTCCCCGGAGTTACGCTTATTGTAGCGACACGCGCTATCTGCCCCGTCTGCACGAATTGTTGCAAGGGGTAGACCTGCTCTACCATGAGTCGACCTATATGGACTGCGACCTCGACCATGCCGCCCTCTACTGTCACAGTACGGCGGCTCAGGCGGCCATGGTGGCCCGCGATGCCGGTGCCGGACGCTTGATGCTCGGTCACTATAGTGCCAAGTACGACGACGAACAAGGGTTGCTGGCAGAGGCACAGGCCGTGTTCCCGCAGTCGTTTCTCAGCGATGAGGGGATGAAGGTGGATGTCGGGCGCACGGCCATCAAGCGTTAAACATATTTAATATCTTGTCGTGAATGCCCCGAGGCGTGTGCAGATGTGGATAAAATTGTCTATATTTGCAATAATCAAAAAAGCGCTTTTATATGACGAAAACTATACTTACCCTCTCATTTGCCGCCCTCTTGCTGGCGTCGGCTCCCGTTGCCGCGCATGCAGAGACGGCCATTGAGATTATCGACAACGATTTCCAGAATGTCAGCATCACCGTGTCTGGCAACAATGTGCATGTGAGCGGTGCCACCGGCCTTGTGCTCTATGTGTACAATGTGGCCGGCACCTGCATCCGCAAGTGCAAGGTAGACAGCGGCCGCTACGAACTGACCCTGCCGCAGGGATGCTATATCTTCAAGGTAGGTACCGTTGTACGCAAAATCTCCATCTCGTAATACCACGCTTTGGACTTCCGGTTCTTCGTTTGCCTTCTTCTCACGGCAGCGGCCTTCTCGTCGTGTCATGAGAAGACGCGCGATTGTGTACTGACACTCGACTCTCTGACGGCCCTGCGCGATGAGGCTACCTGTCTGCGTCCCCAGGCCATCCGTACGGGGATGGAGCGTATGGCGTATGCCGATAAGGGTACGTCGCCCGCCGCCCGCTACACCCGCAACTACTATCTCGGTGGCGGCAATATGTTGTGGCTCACCCGTATGGGGGTGTCGTCGGTAGCCGACAGTGTGCTGCGCTATGCCGGCGAAGCCGAAGGGTGGGGCTTCGACCGGGAAAATTTTCATTATACCGCGATCAGGAATGACCTTCGCCGCGTGCGTGAACTCGACTTTTCGGGCGAAGGCAACGACATCAATACGGTATTCGCACGTCTGGAATACCGGCTCACCAAAGCCTACTTGCTCTACTGCTCCGGCCAGCGTTTCGGCTATGTCAGTCCGCGCGACCTTTTCAATCGTATAGAGGTGCGCGACAGCGATTCTGTGCGCGTCACCTACAATGCCCTCTTCGATATTCCCATGCAGAGGGCCGACAAAGCCTTCTTTGCCGAATCGGTGCATAAGGTGCAGGCCGACAGCGCTGCCGTGTGGCTGCGCGAGTCGCGCCCCCAGGATCCGTTCTACGACCAGTTGCGCCGCCGCTTGGCCCAGCCGCTTGGCGAGAGTGAGCGGCGGCTCGTGTTGTGCAATATGGAGCGGTGCCGCTGGCGGCTCAGCGACTATCCCTGGCGGCATACGAAGTATGTCTTCATCAATATTGCCTCGCAGCATCTTGATGCCGTCGACGGCGACAACGTGCTGACCATGCGTATCGGATGCGGGGCCCAGCAGACGAAGACCCCGCTGCTCACCAGTCGTATCAAGCGGCTCGATGTCAATCCGCAGTGGATCATTCCGCGCAGCATCATCAAGAAGTCCATCGCCCACAGGGCCGGTGATACCCACTATTTCGAGAGCCACCGCTACTTCATCCGCGACAGAAAGACCGGCAAGGAAGTTTCTCCCGCTCTCGCTACCCCGGCCATGCTGGCCGACCCCAACTATCTGGTCATACAGCGTGGCGGGACAGGCAATGCACTGGGCAGCATCATTTTCCGCTTCGACAACAATTTCTCGGTATACTTGCACGACACCTCCAACCGCGGTGTCTTTTCCAACGCCGACCGTAGCGTGTCGCACGGGTGTATACGTGTGGAGCGTCCGTTTGATCTGGCCGCCTTTCTCTTGGCCGGAAAAGACGACATGATCGACCGTGTGCGTTACTCCATGACCTTCTACGATGACAAGAGCGGTCTCGACGAGAAGGAGGTGGAGCGCATGAAAGACAAGCAGCGGTTCGTACGTTCGGTCGACGTGTCGCCGCAGATCCCCCTCTTCATCACCTACTACACGCTCTACCCCGACCGGCAGGGCGTGCTGCGCACCTATCCCGACATCTACGGTTATGACCCGTTGATCTACGAAAATCTGAAAAAATATCTCTGATGGCCGACAAGACCGAAGACCTTTCCTGCAGCCGTGCATCGGAGGAAGAACGCCTCAGGGCAGAATTCCGACAGATGGTCGACCGGTACAGCCAGCCGCTGTACTGGAAGATCCGCCGTATCGTCATTGACCATGACGATGCCGACGATGTGTTGCAGAACGTCTTCATCAAGGCATGGAACAATATCGGCGATTTCCGTCAGCAGTCGAAGGTGTCGACATGGCTCTACCGCATCGCTGTCAACGAGTCGCTCGACTTCATCCGTCGCCGCCGCAACACCACTCTTGTGGGGCTCGATGCCGACAACGGTTATGCCAACCGCCTGCTGGCCGATGAGTTTTTCGACGGCAACGAGGCGCAGGCGCGGTTGCAGGCAGCCGTGGCGCGGTTGCCCGAGGTGCAGCGTGTGGTTTTCAGTCTGCGCTACTACGACGAGATGAAATATTCCGAGATGAGCCGGATGCTTGACACGAGCGAGGGGGCGCTCAAAGCCAGTTACCATATCGCGGTCAGGAAAATCACTGAATATTTGAAGTCCGACGATTAAACCATCGCCGGGGATATACGTCTTATCTATAAGAATCACACCACCTATATTAATTATGTGTAATCCCAATATCACCTCTGACGAGAAATATCTGGAGGAGCACTTTGGAAAAGGTCAGCCCTTCAAGGTTCCCGAACACTACTTCGAGGACTTCTCTTCCCGACTGATGGCCCGTCTGCCCGAACAGGCTGCGACGCCTGTCATCCCCATACGGGAACAACGGTCTGTGCGGAGAAGATGGCGGTGGATAGCGGCCGCCGCAGCCTTTGCCGGACTGGTCATGGGTGGAGCCGCAGTTTGGCTGTCCTCAGACGAATCCTCTCAGTCTGTCGCCCGCACCGCCCCGGTGGAAAATGTCCCGGTGGAGAGCGCATACGGAGGTAGTTTCGATGAACTGGCAGACTATGCCATGCTCGACAATGAGGATATCTACGCTTATGTATCCAATAATTGACGGTGTCAGATGTCTATATTTCTTCCACAATTTAATTATTCCCAAAACCAGCCTGACTTGAAGAGAATTCTGTTTTTGCTCATATTGTCGCTCAGTGTAGCGGTCGTGAATGCCCAGAAGTGCCGGTTCAGTCCCGAACAGTTCGAGGCCGACCTTGAGCGTTTTATCGTTGTCGAAGCGGGTCTGTCGCCTGTAGAGTCGGCACGGTTCTTCCCCGTATACCGCGAGATGCGGAAGAAGCAGATGGCCATTTTCTACGAGGACAAGGAGTTTCGTCATGTCGATGCTTCCAACGAGAAAGCCTGTGCCGCAGCCATTCGTCGTCATGACGACAACGACCTTGAGGTCAAAAAACTGCAACGTGAGTACCACAACCGTTTTTTGAAGATACTCCCCGCATCAAAGGTATACCGCATCATACGTGCGGAAGACAATTTCCACCGCCGCCTGTTCAAGCAAAAAGCAGGAAAAGGCCAATAACCGTATCTCCCATACTTACATGACACAACGCTACTTTGTCACCCTCGCCTTCGACGGTACCGCCTATCACGGTTGGCAGATACAGCCCAACGGCAATTCCGTACAGGAGGAATTGCAACGCGCCCTTTCCACATTGCTCCGCCAGCCCATAGAGATCGTGGGAGCCGGGCGGACCGATGCCGGTGTGCATGCCTCGATGATGGTCGCCCATTTTGAGACCGACCGCGAGGATGTCGACGTGCAGCAACTCGTCTACAAACTCAACCGTCTGCTCCCGCGTGACATCTCCGTGTCAGACATCAGGCCCGTAGCGGCCGATATGCACGCCCGGTTCAGCGCCACGCTCCGCACCTATCACTATCACATCCATTTGAGGAAAGACCCCTTCCGCCGACACTATTCCTGTGAGATACACTGGCCGCTCGATTTCGACCTGATGAACGAGGCCGCCTCCCATCTGCTCCACGTCTCCGACTTCGGTGCTTTCTGCAAGAGCCACACCGATGTGAAGACCACCCTCTGCAATGTCACCGAAGCCCGGTGGATACCCGACGGCGACGGTGCCTGGTACTTCCGCATCTCCGCCAACCGTTTCCTCCGCAACATGGTGCGTGCCGTGGTCGGCACGCTCATGGAGGTCGGCCGTCACCGCATAACCCTCGACCAGTTCGATGCCATCGTCGCCGGCCGCCAACGCACCGCTGCCGGCGAGAGCATGCCCGGCCACGCACTGTTTTTGGAGAGGGTGGAGTATTGACTGTTATTGGTGTCCGGTAAAAATATCGCAAGTTGCGAGTCCCGTAGGGACGACAGACTATAGCGTAGGGCGTGAGCCCTACGTTTT
>CAVFEZ010000051.1:0-20355 GCA_963621665.1 Akkermansia muciniphila
ATTCATCCCGAAAACTATCGCCCCGTCGTATTCAAGGATATGTCCAACGGCGATATGTTCCTTACAAAGTCTACATGCAAGGCTACAGAGACAGTAGAGTTTGAAGGCGAAACTTACCCGGTGGTAAAAGTCGAAATCTCCAGCACCTCTCACCCGTTCTACACGGGCAAGAGCAAGCTCGTTGACTCTGCAGGTCGCGTAGACAAGTTCATGAGCCGCTACGGCAAGGTTCGCAAATAATATATATTTGCCCCAAACAAATTTGTAGGAAAATGCGCTTGGACGTAGTTGCATATGCGTCTTAGCGCATTTTTTGTATCTTACCACTTCTAACTATGAACGTCAGAAAATCAATCATCTACTTCTTTTCCCTTCTGGCCATTGCGACCTTCTCCGCCTGCGGAGGCGACGACAACACAGGGTCAGGCGAAAAGCCCGACAACGCGTCACGCAATGACAACAAGAACACGGTGACCACCGAGGCCGCCGTCGCCCGGCTGGAATTTCCCCACCTTCACGGCGGCAGCAGCATCGTCATCGTACATCGCACAGGCACCGACGGTGCCTACGACCCCGACAATGTCAACTATTCCACCGAGTGGGACTGCGACCTCAAGTCGCAACGCTGGTCGTGCTACACCCTCACCAAGACCAATAAGGTACAGAAGGTGTCACGCTACTACGGCAATCCCCAATACCCCGACGACCCGGCACTGACCGCCTCGCAGCGGCTCGACCAGGACTACTATTACGGATCGTCCTACGGCACCTCAAGCAACAAGAATGACATCTCCTTCGACCACGGGCATATCTGCCCGTCAAACGACCGCCGCTACTCCTCCGAATGCAACTACCAGACCTTCTACATGACCAACATGCAGCCGCAGTACAAGGCGTTCAACGGTTCACACCCCAACTACAACAGCGGTATCTGGCTCAAGATGGAGAACTTTGTCAACAAACTGGGACTCTCCGCCACCGACACCCTCTACGTCTGCAAGGGCGGCACCATCGACAAGGAAGAGAACATCCTCACCCGTCTCTCCGGCAAACTCATCGTTCCCAAATACTTCTTTTCCGCACTTCTGCTGAAAAACTCCCTGGGCTACCGCGCCATCGGCTTCTGGTTCCCCCACACCAACGAGTGGCACGGCGGCGATGCTTTGGCTACCTATGCCGTGAGCATCGACAAGTTGGAGGAACTGACCGGCATCGACTTCTTCTGCAATCTGCCCGACAATATAGAGTCACAGGTCGAAAGTTCGTATGTCACCACCCCTTGGGGACTGTAAGTGCCAACAAAGAAAACGAATTGACAGGATTCGAAAAACGGTGAAAACCACTAATACACACGTGAAGAAATGAAATTTTTGCAAAGTGGACTGATCCGCGCCTTGTGCGCCATCATCGTCGGCGGACTGATCATAGAGTACCGCGAACAGACTGTGACATGGATGACCATTGCCATCGGCGTATTGTTCTTTCTCTCGGGCGTCATCTCGTGCGCCAGTTATTGGAGTGCGCGTCGTCACCAGAACGACCCGCAGGTCTTCTCTGCCGACGGCCGGCAACTCACCGGCCTCACCCCCACCTTCCCCATTGTAGGAGTGGGCAGCATGATACTGGGCCTCATCCTGGCCGTCATGCCCAACGTGTTTGTAGCCTGGCTGATGTACATCCTCGCCGCCATCCTCATACTCGGGGCCGTGAGCCAGTTTGTCATCCTTGCCTCGGCACGCCGCCTGGCCCATGTAGGCTGGGGTTTTTGGCTGATGCCTTCCATCATCCTTTTGGTGGGCATCATCGCCGTCGCATTTCCGCAAGCCGTCGCCTCCTCCCCGTTGCTCATCATCGGATGGTGCATGGTGTTCTATGGCGTGATAGAAATCATCAACACCATAAAGATCCGCCAACTGCGCCGCGCCATGGAAAAGGCAGCAGCAAAAGCGGAAACCGTACAAACCGCCGAAAACATAGAGACAGACGAAGCAGAATAGCACCGCACCACATCACGTACAAAACCTAAAAACGGTGTACCCGCATCCCATAAATATGGGAAAGCGGGTACACCGTTTTTCAGTTGCAGTTGGATGAGGAACAGACTATTCGTCCTTTTCCCCGGCCAGTCCTTCGATATACTTGCAGAGGATGCCGATACCTGTAATATTGTCACCGCCCTGCGGTATGATCAGGTCGGCGTAGCGCTTGGTCGGTTCGATAAACTGCTCGTGCATGGGCTTGAGCACACTGAGGTAGCGGTCGACCACCATCGAGACGGTACGGCCCCGGTCGATAGTGTCGCGCTGTATGTTGCGTATGAGCCGTTCGTCTGAGTCGCAGTCGACAAAGATTTTGAGATCCATCATCTCACGCAGTTTCTTGTTGAGCAGCGTCATGATGCCCTCGATGATGATGACGGGTTTGGGCTCCACATGGATGGTTTCGGGCAGACGGTTGCAGATGAGGTACGAGTAGGTAGGCTGCTCGATGGCCTGTCCGTTTCTGAGTTCGTTGACCTGCTTGATGAGGAGTTTCCAATCGAAAGCGTCGGGATGGTCGAAATTGATCTTGTGACGGTCTTCCTCCTCCATCAGCGAGGTATCGTTGTAATAGGAATCAAGAGGAACGACGGCCACTTGATGGGGCGGCAAAGCCTCCACAATTTTGCGCACGACGGTAGTCTTGCCAGATCCGGTACCTCCTGCGATACCGATAATCGTTATTTTCTTTTCTTCTTTCATAGTCATTGGACAGAGCGTAGCGTTTAGGTTCCACGCTTCAAAATAGTGTTCGGGACAAGAGTTACGGTTTGTTCTTCATCAAAAGGTGGTTTTATAGGGCAGACCCACACAGGGTCTGACCCTGATTTTCAGTTTCCATGATCCAATCGAACAAC
The DNA here is from genome assembly GCA_963621665.1 of Akkermansia muciniphila. GTDB lineage: Bacteria > Bacteroidota > Bacteroidia > Bacteroidales > Bacteroidaceae > Prevotella. The sequence goes on from CAVFEZ010000051.1 coordinate 2,897, forward strand.
GGCTGGTACATCTCCGCCTTACGCTCCACGCGCAGCGGATAGGCCCGCGACGAACTGGGCATGCGGTACAACCGCATTTTCCGACCCTTATAGTCAAACATCGTCCACTGCCCCACTTTAGGCTGTTGCGTGATACCGAAGCACTCAGCCAGCACGTCAGTGGCTTTTTGTCCTGTGGTAACGACAGCCTCACACTGCGGCAGACCGTCGATCATGGTTTGCAGATCGGTCGGTTCCACGACCTCCAGGTCTTTGTCTGAAGCGGTATTGCGAAGCCGTCTGACGGCCGTCGCCGTATCGTAGAGTCCTATGCGGAGCGTCTGCAGCATGGGGATGATAAGGTCGAGACGATAGGTCTTGTGCCCGTCATCGACCAGGCGCATCTTGTCACCATAAAGACAAAGGCCGAAGATGCGCCACATGTCATTGGTGTAGTTGGGGTAGTAGAACCGCACCGCCCAGCGTTTTTCTGCCGGAGGGAAACTGCCGAGCATCAGCACACGGCAGCCTTCGGGCAGAAACGGGGCAAAAGGATGGCGCTCTACGCACATACGCGGTGTCAGTTCTTGACCTCTTTGAGCAGATATACCACTACGGGCAGGTGGTCGGAATAGCCGTCGAGCCATACGCCGCCGGCAGTAGTACGCTTCGGGTTGCCCTTGTATTTGCCTTCGGTCTGGAAGAGATAGGGACGTTTGAAGATCTGGTTCTTCCAGAATTTCAGTGTCGAGTAGTCTTTCGAACCTTTGGCATTGAGAAGATTGGGGGTCATGACGATTTGGTCGAAGAGATTCCATCCGCCGCTATAGGCGATAGTACCGAGGCCGTCCTTGGCCAGGATATTGTACCAGGGATTGTACATATCGTCCTTGCCGACCATCGATATTTCTTCCTTGGCCGAGAGCGTTTCGTGCATACACTTGTCTGTGGGGTCATCGTTCATGTCACCCATGACAAACACCTTGCACTTGGGGTCTTCGCGCAGCAGCGAGTCCTTGATGACACGCACCTGCTTCATGCCCAGTTCGCGGTAGTAGGACGAGGAGGCACGGCTGGGAAGGTGGCACACGATGAAGGCCACCGGCTCGTCGGCGATAGTGCCGCAGACGGTAAGGAAGCCACGGGTGATGAAATCCTTGTCCTTCTCACGCTCCATCACGAAGGGCACCAGTTTTTGCGTGCGCACGGTGAGGAGGGCGGGATTGTAGAGCAGGGCACAGTCGATACCGCGACGGTCAGGCCCTTCGATATGCACATACTTCATGTTGCGGGCCTTGAGCGGCGGCTGGCTGACAAGCGCATCGAGCACCTTGGCGTTCTCCACCTCGCTCAGTCCGATAGCGGCGCAGCCCACCTCCTTGATCACGTCAGTACCCATATCAGAGAGGGCCTGCGCCATGTTGCGGAGTTTGTGGGTGTACTTCATGCCGTTCCAGTGATACGAACCGTTGGGCAGAAACTGGTAGTCGTTCTTTCCCTCGTCGTGACAAGTGTCAAAGAGGTTTTCCTGGTTGTAGAATCCGATGGCATACGCCGCAAATTTCTTCTGTGCCGATGCTCCGGTGCAGATGAGCAGCAGGAGAGCGAACAGCAATAGATGCTTTTTCATGAACGTGTCTTTTGTTTTTTCTGGTGATACGGACAACCGCTCCAATCGGGGTATGCAGGGCATACGGGCTATCCATCTGCAAATTTCGGCAATAAATCTGAATAAAGTGCAAGTTACACCGAAAATTCATTGTTTTTTCATCGCCACCTATCCGAAGAATATACATTTGCGATTGTCTGCATCGGAAAAAATTCATAACTTTGCGTTGGAGGCAATGCACACACCGCAAACGCCTTTTATTCTTCCGACTTCAAACCAACTGCCATGAAACAAAATCCGTTGACCCTCGTATTGTTCCTGACGTTCTTCCTTAGCGTCAGTTCCACTTTTGCCAAAGAGACCATAAAACCGTCGGTGAGGTATCACCAAGGGCGGGAGGTGGTGTCCACCACCACATTTGAAAGAAAGAGCGGCAGCACCGTGACCGACGCCAAAGGATGCCGCTGGGTACTGAACACTGAAAAGCGACAAGTACAGGGAGACGCGACGGCCCGCGACTATACCTACACATGGAAACTGATCAAGGGACGGGCTGAAAACGTGTCGTTCGCCATCGACTTTGAGATGAGCGACTGGACACCCGACAACTATGTATTCGTCCCTGCCGTGGTCTACGACGGCAACCGGTTCGACATCAAGTCCATCGACTATCCGCCCTTCTGGTACGACAAGGCCGAGTGGCGGCTGGACATGCCGACCACGTTCAGCGACCGGCACCCCACATTGGGAAAGACGGATAGTCCGGCACGCCCCATAGAACTGATTTCGGGCAACGCCTCCACGCCCCTGATGGCCTATTTCTCCAAGACGGCACACAAGGCATGGATGGTGCAGACCCACCAAGGCAACACGCTTGGCGACTACGGCATGACCATACGCGAGAATACCGACCGCACAGCGGCCACCTTCTCCATCACGGCCCCCGTTGTGCGACAGCAAGAGGAGGAAGATTCCGCCGTGACCGTCAAGACGGGCGAGAGCATCTCCATCTCCTTCCGCGTATACGACTTCCCGGCCGACCGCCTCTCCGACATGATGGACCGCTTTGTATCCGTGCGCAAGGATTTCAATCCGAGCCAGCGCCACGAGGCCGTACCCTACAGCAAGGTATGGGCACTCCTCGACACCCTGTACCAGACGCGCCGCTGGGACGAGCGCATCGGCATGTACTGGTTGAGCGACGTGCAGGAGGAAGCCACATGGAACTTCATCTGGCAACTGGGCTGGGTCGGCGGCGGACAGGCCACCTACCCCATTCTCATGAAGGGAGACGATACCGAACAGCAGCGCGCACTGAAAAATCTCAATGCCATCTACGACCGTTGCCAGGCCCCGTCGGGCTTCTTCTACGGCTATGGCGACGGCAAGGAGTTCAAGGGCTTCGGCTACTACAAGCCGTTGGAAAACAATATCGCTTTTGTGCGTTCACAGGCCGACTGGCTCTACCTCGCCCAACTGCAGATGCGCCTTCTTGCCTCCAAAGGCAAACCTGTGAAAGCCACTTGGCACGAAGGCACACGCAAGCAAGCCGATGCCTTTGTCCGCCTATGGGACAAGTACGGACAGTTCGGGCAGTTCATCGACGTAGAGAGCGGTGACATCTGTATCGGACAGTCGTGCGCCGGAGCCATTGTTCCGGCAGGCCTCGCCTTGGCCTCCGTCACCTACAATGACCCTCACTATCTGGAAGTGGCGCGGGCAGGCGGACGGTGGTTCTACGACCACTACGTCAGCAAAGGCTACACCACCGGCGGACCGGGCGAGATACTCTCGGCCCCCGACAGCGAGTCGGCCTTTGCCCTCTTCGAGTCATACATGACACTCTACGGGGTGACGGGAGAGAAGGAGTGGCTCGCCTATGCCGCCGACCTGCTGCCGATCTGCATCAGTTGGACCGTCTCCTACGATTTCCAGTTTCCCGAATCATCGCCCATGGCGAAAGCCGACGCCCACGCCACCGGATCGGTCTGGGCCAGCGTTGCCAACAAGCACAGTGCGCCCGGCATCTGCACATGGTCAGGCAACAGTCTGCTGAAATACTACCGTGCCACCGGCGACAAGCGGGCGCTCGACCTGTTGGCGGACATCGCCCACGGTCTTCCCCAGTACGTCTGCCGCAAAGAGTGCCAGATCGGGAAAATGCCCTTTGGCGGTATCTGCGAGCGTGTCAATCTGAGCGACTGGGAAGGCAAAGACAATATCGGCGGCAACATCTTCGGTTCCTGCTCCTGGAGCGAGGTGGCCGCCATGATGACCGTAGCACAGATACCCGGCATCTATGTCGTGACCGACAAGGGAGAAGTGACCGTGTTCGACAACGTACAGGCAGAGACAGTCAGCCACGCCGACGGACAGACCCTGCTCCGCGTGACCAACCCCACCCTCTATCCGGCCGACGTGACCATCTACACCGAGACCTCCACCGAAGCCCGCCAAACGCTGTTGCCCGAAAGCATGACAGGCATGAGAACCGTGCATTTGGAGGCAGGTGAGACAAAAGAAGTGAAGATATAAAAGAGACAATAATCCCGGTAAGATAAGGTATTCAGAATCGGATTGGAAAAAGGTGCGGAATTTTAAGCCAATATAAAATTCCGCACTTTTTTTATCCGGACACCTACTATTGAATTTTCTCCACATCGATATCGCGCAGCACGGCGACGGCCTCGCCCACGCTCTTCACGTCGGCGACGACCATGGCACGTTTGCCGTTGACCTCCTTGAGATTGCAGCGGCGCACATGACCGGAGATATAGGCGAGCACCTTGTCGAAGGCGGCACTGCGGTAGTAGGCGCTGTCGGGGTTGGACACGAACTGCATCTGCATACGTCCTTGCCGCAGGATGAGTTTCTCGCAACCCAGGCGACGGCCCAGACGACGGAGCGGCACGACCTGCAGCAGTTCCTCTCCCTCGCGGGGCACCGGACCGAAACGGTCGGCCAGACGGCGGCGGTAGGCATCGAGATCGTCGTCATCGGTGATATTGTCGAGTTCGCGATAGAGTATCATGCGCTCACTGTCACCCGGCACATAGTTGTCGGGGAAATACATCTCGAGATCGCTCTCCACGGCGCAGTCCTCCACAAAATCATCACCCGTAAACTGCCGGCCGGCCGCCATTTCCTCGGCATAGACATCCTGAAACTCGTCGTTGCGCAGTTCGGTAACGGCCTGATTGAGTATCTTCTGGTAGGTCTCGTATCCCAAATCCTCCATAAATCCGCTTTGCTCGGCCCCCAGCAGATTGCCCGCGCCGCGTATGTCAAGATCCTGCATGGCGAGACTGAAACCGCTGCCCAGTTCGGAGAAATTCTCAAGGGCCTCGAGCCGTCGGCGTGCCTCGGGCGTGAGTACCGCCTTGGGAGGTGCGAGAAGATAGCAGAAAGCCTTGCGGTTGGACCGTCCCACGCGCCCGCGCATCTGATGCAGGTCGGAGAGACCGAAGCGGTGGGCATCGTTGATGATGATGGTATTGGCATTGGATATGTCGATACCGTTCTCCACAATGGTGGTGGAGAGCAGCACGTCGTAGTCGTAGTTCATAAATCCCATGAGAATCTTCTCCAATTCCTCTGGACTCATCTGCCCGTGTCCGATAGCCACGCGGGCATCGGGCACATACTTGTGGATGAGACTGGCGATCTCGGGCAGGTTGGAGATGCGGTCGTTGACGAAATACACCTGACCGTTGCGCGACATCTCGAAGTTGACGGCATCGGCGATGATCTCATGGCCGAACACCCCTATCTCGGTCTGTATGGGATAGCGGTTGGGCGGCGGTGTACGCATGATGCTCATGTCGCGTGCGCCCATGAGCGAGAACTGCAGCGTGCGCGGTATCGGGGTGGCCGACATGGTGAGCGTGTCGACATTGGTCTTGAGTTTGCGGAGTTTCTCCTTGGTAGCCACGCCAAACTTCTGTTCTTCGTCGATGATGAGCAGACCGAGGTCGCGCCACTCCACGCTCTTGCCGATCAGTTTGTGGGTGCCGACGATGATGTCTATCTTTCCCTCCTTGAGATCGGCGAGCACCTGGCGCGTCTGCTTGGCCGACCGTGCCCGCGAGAGATAGTCTACGCGCACGGGCAGGTTTTTCAGTCGGTCGCGGAAGGTCTGGTAGTGCTGGAAAGCCAGCACGGTAGTAGGCACGAGCACGGCCACCTGCTTGCTGTCGCAGGCCGCCTTGAAAGCGGCGCGTATGGCCACCTCGGTCTTGCCGAACCCCACATCGCCGCAGACCAGGCGGTCCATCGGACGGGGCGACTCCATATCGGCCTTCACCTCCTGCGTGGCCTTCGACTGGTCGGGCGTATCCTCGTAGAGGAAACTGGCCTCCAGTTCGTGCTGCATATAGGTATCGGCACTGAAGGCGAACCCATGTTCGTGACGCCGCTTGGCGTAGAGGCGTATCAGGTCGCGGGCAATATCCTTGATGCGCTTCTTGGCCTTCTCCTTCATCCGGTCCCATGCCCCGGTACCGAGGGTGCTCAGCCGTGGCGGTTCGCCCGTGTCGCTCCGACGGTATTTGGATATCTTGTAGAGTGAGTGTATGCTCACGTCGACGATGTCGCCGCGCTGGTAGATGATGCGTATCATCTCCTGGTAGGAGTTGCCGGCCGGCACGCGCACCAGTCCGCCAAACTTTCCGATACCGAAGTCCACATGCACGATATAGTCGCCCGGCTCCATCTCCTGCAGTTCCTTCATGGTGAGGGCCATCTTGCCGGCCCGTGCCTTGTCGCTGCGGAGGTTGTACTTATGGAAACGGTCGAAGATCTGGTGGTCGGTGAAGAAGCAAGCCCGCAGACTGTTGTCCACAAACCCGGCATGCAGCGTGCGGTCTACCGGTTCGAAGGGCAGGTCGCGGCTCCACTTGCGCAGTTCGTCACTATCGAAAATCTCTCGCAGGCGGCGCGTCTGCTTCTCGCTGTCGGCAAGGATATACAGGCGGTAGCCCTGCAACACATAGTCTTCGAGGGTGCGGGCAAGCAATTCGAAATTCTTGTGGAAAAGGGGTTGCGGCGTGATGTCAAACGTGACGATGGTATCGGGCGTTCCGGTCGGACTTTGTCCGAACTCTATGCGGCGGAAGCGGGACACCCCTTCATCCCATAGCGACGCACTGACCAGTTGGCTGTCACGGCTGAGGTCGTGCATGATCTGCCGCTGTTCCTGCTCGGTGGCACCCTCCATGCGCTCTGCCATCGCCTGCGAGGAAAACCCTTCGCGGTAGATGCGGTCGACAGTGTCGTGTACATAGAGCAGATCGTACACGGCCAAGACCGTATCGTCGGGCAGAAAACCCGTGAAGGGCTGTTTCTCCTCGGCCATCGAAGCCAGTTCCGGCACGATGGTGACACTGTCGCACTTGGTGCGCGAGAGTTGGTCCTGCACATCAAAAGTACGTACGGTGTCGATCTCGTCGCCGAAAAAGTCGATGCGGAAGGGCAGTTCCGAACTGAAAGAATAGACATCCAAGATGCTGCCGCGCAAGGCAAACTGCCCCGGCTCGTACACATAGTCCTGCTCCTGGAATCCATACCCGCGAAGTGTCTTCACCACCTCCACAAGGTCTACCGTCTGCCCCACACGCAGGGAGAGCGTGCGCTCGTCGAGCCGCGTACGCGACACGACCAGTTCGCTCACGGCCTCCGGACTGGTCACGATATAGAGTGCCCCGTCGCCAGCGGTGCGCGAAGACAAACGGCTGAGCACCTCGGTGCGGAGAATCTCGTTAGCGGCATCGCGCTGGCCGTACTTCACGGCACGGCGGTAGGTGGAGGGGTAAAAGAGCACCCGCTCCTGCCCCATGAGTTGTGTGAGGTCGTGGTAGAAATAGCCGGCCTCATCGGCATCCTGGAGGATAAACACGGTTGTGAGCGGACTACGTTCAGCCAAGGCCGAGAATACCACGGGAGCAGCCGAGGCATGCAGACCGCGAAGGTACAGCGAGCGGCTACGGCCGTCAGACAAGGCTGCCGAAAGAGCAGCGCACTGTCCGGTGGCGGCATAGAGTGTCTTGATATCTTGTATTTTCATTCCGTTGCAAGTAGGATGGACAGGCGCCCGGCCGACGGTCTTCACCGGCCGAAACGCCCAAAAGGTCCAAAAACATTGCGGAAGAATTGTTCCGTCAGTGTCCTTGGACTATACGTAGGTACAAAAGTAAGGAAAAAACGGGAATTGACTGCACACCGCACAGAAATTCCGACCAAACCCGCCCAAATCAGTCTTCGGGCCGGAATACTCGAGTATTCGGCCTTCCATACTCGAGTATTCGGCCTTGCACACTGCAGTATTCGGGCCAAACCACAGCAGTATTCGGGCCGGAATACTCCAGTCTTCGGCCCGAATACTCCAAACGACAGGACAAGACGTGATTTTTTACCGGGCACCATCATCCGGGAAACGTCTTCGGGACACAAAAAAACTGCGCATACTTCCGTACGCTCCGCCACATTGTGGCTGGGGCTGCGGACGTATGCGCAGTCAGATGATAGAATACTATTGTATCAGCGTGGCCCGATGGGGCGCAGTGCCGAATGTCCGTTCATTGTCAGTTGTACCAGATCGAGGAATCAACGTACAGGTTGCGTTCGTCGGTCTCATTGTACACATTATCCAACTCGAATGCTTCGAGGTCATAGGCTCGTTTGACTCGTCTCATAGGTAAATCCTCCATACGGGCCGGCTACCCCTGCTCGGCCCTTTTATGTTGTTCATCCAGAATGCGGGGTTGCATCCCTTAGGAAGAACGTCACGCGATGCTCATCACAGGACTGTTCTTATGGTCTTACTGATTAGGTATGCGCCAAATTTACGAACTATGTTTGACAAATGCAAGCATTTCCACTGAAATATTTGTGAAAAATCTCAAATTTGCGGTTTTTCGGCTACAAATACATATTTTTCCGACTTTTATTCCTTTCTGATGTCTCGCATCAGTCCTTGAGTGCATAGGTGACGGTGGTCACCACGCGCACTTTCTTGATGTAGGGGGTATTGGAGTCGCGGTCGTCGATGGAGAACTGTCCCTGGTCGGCACTGACAATCTTCGACAGGCGGCTCTTGCTGTTCTCGGCAAACTGCCGGGCGGTCTTCTCGGCATTGGCAATGGCTTCGGCCATCATCTTGGGCTTCATGTCGTTGAACGACTCATAGGAATACTTGATGGGGTTCTCGTAGCCGCCGCCGATGATGGCAACGCCCTCACGGAGGAGTTCGCCCTGACGGGCAAGGATGCCGCGCACCAGTTTCACGTTGCCGGAAGTGACGGTGATGGTCGACGTGATATTGTAGCGGTAGTCCTTGTTTTCGGCCGAATACTGCTCGGCCTTGAGGTCGACCACAACGGGGGCCTCGACAGAGATTTCGCTTTCCTTGATGCCGTTGGCGATGAGAAAGCGCTTGATCTTGCCTTGGGTCACGCCGATACGGTCGTAGAGTTCGGGCAGATTGTCGCCCAGTTCCTTGGAGAGGATGGGCCACGTCACCTTGTCGGCCATCACCTCGCGTTCGGCGAGACCTTTGACAGACACTTTGCGGTCTTTGTTGGTGAAGTCGTCGATGCCCCACTTGAGCAGGAAGCCGAGCAGCACGATGGCCACGGCGAGCAGCGACGACTCGATGATACGGTTTTGAGGTTGCAGTTTCATAGGTCAGTTATTTTTTGTGGGTTATAAATCGGCAATGCCTGAGGTGTGTCTTTTTGGGAAAAACTCACATCAGGAGAGATGTTCGTCGCGCGAGGGGTCTTTGCTGATCACCGTGCCGTTGGCCTGGTGCGTAGCCAAGACGAGCACCTCGGCTATCTGCACATGCTCGGGGGCACTGGCGGCATAGTACACTACATCGGCTATATCGTCGCCCGTGAGCGGTTGGATGCCTTCATACACTTTGTCGGCACGGGCCTTGTCGCCACGGAAGCGCACGACACTGAATCCGGTCTCTACCAGTCCGGGCTTGACATTGGTGACACGCACAGGCGTGTCGACGAGGTCGATGCGCAATCCGTCAGACAGGGCTTTGACGGCGGCTTTGGTCGCGCAGTACACGCTACCGCCGGCATAGGCTTGGTCGCCGGCCACACTGCCGATATTGATGACGTGACCGTGGTTGCGTTCCACCATTCCGGGTACAATGAGACGGGTCATGGCGAGCAGTCCCTTGATATTGGTGTCGATGACAGTAGTCCACTCCTCGAGATGGCCCTCATACTCCTTGTCAAGTCCGACAGCCAGTCCGGCATTGTTGACAAGGATGTCTACCGACTGCCACTTGCCGCGGAGCGAAGAGACGGCGGAGGTCATAGCCTGAATGTCGCGCACGTCGAAGACGAGAGGGAGGATGTCGACACCGAGGGCGAGCAGTTCGCCGACAATACTATGGAGACGCACCTCATTGCGTCCGGTGAGGATGAGGTCGTAACCTTCGCGGGCAAAACGGCGGGCGCAAGCCAAGCCGATACCGCTTGTGGCTCCTGTGACGAGCACTATTTTACGATGGGTTGTCATTTTTTTCTGAATTTCTTTTCCAATTTTTTTCTGAATTTCTTTTCCAATTTCTTACTACATTATTGTTCGAGCAGGATGCTCACAATACGTTCTGCCGTCCGGCCGTCCCACTGGTCGGGTATGCCGCAGTGTTTCCACTGTCCGGTCTGCATGAGGCGGAGTTGCTCGCCGAGCAGGGCGGTGTCGGCACCGACGAGCACATTGCTGCCCACCTTGACGGTCTCGATATGCTCGGTATAGTCGTTGAGCGTGATGCAGGGCACGCCGTTGAAGGTGGCTTCCTCGGCCACATTGCCCGAATCGGTCACTACGCCAAGGGCGTGGGCGGCAAGCCAGCCGAACTCCAGGTACGACAAGGGGGCGACGATGTGCAACGCCTGGCCCTTGTCGGGACACTCGGCGAGCAGGTCGGCGACGGCCTGTGCGGCCAGTCCTCTGAGGGGTGCCACGATGGGCAGTCCGCCGGCATTGTCAATGAGGGTCTGGAGGGTAAGGCACAGATGGTCGCGGTCGGCGATGAGTGCCTTGCGGTTGAGCGTGAAGAGGATGTATCTCTTTTCTTCCAGCCGGAGCGTGTCGCACAGGGCGGGACGCTGCATGCGGGCGTGGTTGAAGCGGAGGGTGTCCATCAGGATGTTGCCCACCATATAGACCTTCGACTGTTCGGCCCCCTCACGGTTGACCGCGCTGTTGCTTCCGATACCGGCGGTGAAGAGCAGGTCGGAGAGTCCGTCGATGACAAGGCGGTTGATCTCCTTGGGCATGTTGATATCGAAGGAGCGTGTGCCGGCCACAAGATGCACAAGGAGTAGTCCTTGCTTCTTGGTGACGATGGCGGCGGCCATGGTGGAGGCAAGGTCGTCGACGACGATGACCGCATCGGTAGCGTGGGTCTGCAGGTAGTGCTCGAAGGCCGACATGACCTGTCCGGTGAGTTCATTGAGATTGACGCAGTCGACCCCGAGGTATACATCGGGCCGCTGCATCTGCAGGTCGTCGAAGAGCGACGGCTCGAGCGTGGGGTCATCCTCGCGCCCGGCATATACGAGTTGGTGGTGTACGTCGCGCCCTTCTCTCTGTGCCTTGTCGATGGCACGGAGGATGGGGGCTACCTTGACAAAATTGGGGCGTGCGCCCACGATGATGCAGATATTCATTTCTGTAGTGTAATTTCAGTAGTGTATGTGTTATCCGTGAAGACGGTGTTGGTGACAGGTTGCAAAACGAGCCCGTCTCCCCGACTCACCAGTCGGGAGAGAGGGGCCGTATTGGCAGGGGATATGGAGTAGGGGTCATTCGCCCTTGAAGAGTTCCTTGATGCCGCCGATGCTTCCCATCAGGTTGGTGGCCTCGTAGGGCAGGTAGACGGTCTTGGTCTTGTCGCCCTCGGCAAGCCTCTCGAGCATCTGGATGTATTTCTGGGCAAGGAGGTAGTTGGCCGGGTTGGTGCTCTTGCCTACGGCCTCGGTGATCTTGTCGATGGCGATAGCCTCGGCTTCGGCGCGCCGGATACGGGCCTGGGCATCACCCTCGGCACGGAGTATCTCCTGCTGCTTGTCGGCCTCGGCACGATTGATGGTGCTGGCCTTTTCGCCTTCCGACTTGAGGATGGCGGCCTGCTTTTGTCCTTCGGAGGTGAGGATGGTGGCACGCTTGTTGCGCTCGGCCTGCATCTGCTTCTCCATGGCCTGCAGTACGCTGGCCGGAGGGGTGATGTCCTGCAGTTCGACACGGTTGACCTTGATACCCCACTTGTTGGTGGCATCGTCGAGCACGACGCGCAACTTGGAGTTGATGGTGTCGCGGGAGGTCAGGGTCTGGTCGAGTTCCATCTCGCCGATGATATTTCTGAGGGTGGTCTGCGTGAGTTTCTCTATGGCGTTGGGCAGATTGTTGATCTCATACACGGCCTTGAAGGGGTCGACTATCTGGAAGTAGAGCAGAGCGTTGATCTGCATCTGGATATTGTCCTTGGTGATGACGTTCTGCTTGTCGAAGTCGTAGACTTGCTCGCGCAGGTCGATGACATTGGAGTAGACGTAGCGGCCGCGCATCACGGTGACGATGGTCTTGGGGCGGTCGATGAAGGGGATGATGATATTGATACCCGGCTGCAGGGTGGCATAGTAGCGGCCGAGACGCTCTACGATGCGGGTCTCGCTTTGCGGGATGATGACGACGGCCATCTTGACAAAGACGATGGCCAGGACGACAATGAGTACGAGTACGATGGTGATTCCAGTCATAGCATTAAAAGGTTTTGGTTTTTTATTGTTGTTGGTTTTTCTGTCTGTATTGTTCCGCTTTTGCCGGTGATGCCGTCAAGCCTCAACGACGCTAAGGATGATGCTCTCGCGACCCACGACGCGCACCTTCATACCCTCGGACAGGGTGATGGACTGTGGGGTTTCGGCTTTCCAGTCGTCGCCGTCGATCTGCACACGGCCATACCCGCCCGGCACAATGGTCTGACTGACACGTCCTATACGGCCCATCAGGGCATCGGCATTGCTCACGCGGTGGTCGGCATTGGCCTGCAGCAGGTGTACGAGGTGCGGACGGACAAAGAGCAGGGAGAGCACGGCGACGGTGGCAAAGACCAGCACCTGCACCCAAAACGGCAGGCCGATGGCCTCCATGACCAGACCGGCAACGGCTCCGAGGGCAAAGCAGGTGACATAGAAGTCGCCGGAGGTGAGTTCCATGATGAGACACGCAACGGTGACAACGACCCAAAACAGCCAAATGTTTCCAATGAAATATTCCATCATAGCGGCAAGTGTTAGTGGACAATGATATATATGTGGGTAAAGTTAGTGCTTTATTTTTGTATCTCCAAATTTACGCTACAAAATATATACGCCACGGGACTGTACGAAAAAACAAAAAGCGGAAACGGCCATCGTTCCACATTATATATATTATGAAGAACGGTGGCCGTTTCCGGTGTTATACATGAGGCGAGTTCCCGACTACTTGGCGGGAACGGTCTCGAGGGTCTTCTTCAGGAGTTCCCAGAACGGGGCGATGGTGGGGATGTAGCAACGCTCGCTGGTGGTGTGGGGAGACCGGAGCGTCGGGCCGAGCGACACGATGTCGAGTCCGGGATACTTGCCGAGGATGACGGAACACTCCAGACCGGCGTGGTCTACCTGCTCGATGGCTTCCTCGCCGAAGAGTTCGCGGTAGTTCTTCTCCAGAAGTTTGAGGATCTCGCTGTCGGGATTGGGATCCCAACCGCCGTAACTGCCGCTCATCTCGATCTTCATGCCGGCCATGGTGAAGCAACTCTCCAGGGTGGTGGCGATGTACTCCTTCATGCTCTCGCTCGACGAACGGGCGAGAATCTGTATGGTGGCCTTGCCGCCAGCGATATCGATGATGGCCAGGTTGGACGAGGTCTCCACTACCGTGGGGAAGGCGGGTATCATACGGAGCACACCATTGTGGCAGGCGTAGATGGCGTCGAGCAGATTGTCCTGTATCTCTTCGGGTACCTCAAACTCGGGTGTGGCCACGTCTTCCGTGCGGAACACGATGCCCGACTCGATGCCCTTGTACTCGTGTTCGAAGAGTTTGCCCCACTCCTCAACGGCTTCCTTGAGCGGAGCCACATTTTCTTTGGGCAAGGTCAGTACGGTCTCACACTCGAAGGGGATGGCGTTGCGCATATTGCCGCCGTGCCATTCGGCCAGACGGGCATCATACTCGCTGATGGCCTCGCGCACGAAGCGGGCCATGAGTTTGTTGGCGTTGGCACGTCCCTCGTGTATCTCGAGGCCGGAGTGTCCGCCACGCAGACCTTTGAGCGTCACACGTACGGCTGCATCCTCGGGATCGGTGTCGGCATCCTTGTACTCCATGGTAGCGGTCACGTCGATACCGCCGGCGCTACCGATGACAAACTTGCCCCAAGTCTCGGAGTCGAGATTGAGGAGGATGTCGCCGTGCAGTTCACCTTCGGGCAGATCGTTGGCACCGTACATACCTGTTTCCTCGTCGGCCGTGATCAGGCCTTCTACCGGACCGTGCACGAGTGTCTTGTCTTCCATGACGGCCATGATGGCGGCCACGCCGATACCGTCGTCAGAACCGAGCGTTGTGCCCTTGGCTCTCACCCACTCGCCGTCGACGTAAGTTTCTATGGGGTCGGTCTCGAAATTGTGTGTACTCTCTTTGCTCTTCTGCGGCACCATGTCCATGTGGGCCTGCAGGATAACACCCTTGTGGTTTTCCATGCCGGGGGTGGCGGGCTTGCGCATGACGATATTTCCGCCTGCATCCTTGAAAGCCTCAACGCCGGCCTTGGCGGCGAAGTCAAGCAAGAACTGTTGTACTTTCTCAAGATGGCCCGAAGGACGGGGCACCTGTGTCAGTGCATCGAAGTTGCGCCAGATGCACTCGGGGTTGAGATTTTTGATTTCACTCATAATGTGTGTATTTGAGATGAATGGAGGGCCATACAGACGGCCCGTTTTTTCTGTTAGTATTCTTCTTGTTCCGCCTGACGCACGGAGCGCGCAGGCTGTATCGGCCCCCGCTTGACCGTAAAGGAGAGTGCCAGCCAAGCGTAGACGCCGAGCAGCACGACAAGCAGGGTCTGTATGGAGTGTACGATAAGTACAAAGTAGAGGGCATCGGTCTCGCCCACGCCATAAAGCACAAGCATGGTCTTCACGGCAAAATGCCAAGGTCCGGCACCATTGGGAGTAGGAACGACGACTGCGATACTGCCGACGATGAACGTGACCAGTGCGCACGTCCAGCCCAGATGGGACGTCGCATCGAAGCAAAAGAATGTGAGATAGTAGTGCAGGAAGTAGCACAACCAGATGGCCACGGTATAGGCGGCGAACTTGGGCACGCTGCGCACACTGCGCAGCGAGAGCACACCTTGCCACAGGCCGCCCATCGTACTTTTCACCTTGTTGTAGACGGAAAAGCGGCGGAGCAGATACCACAACAGGATGAGGATGGCTGCGGCGCACACACCCGTGACGGCATATCCGGTGACGGAAAAGCCACGGAGTATTGTATCGAGATTGGTGCCGGTGGTGGCAAAGAACTTGTCGAATACGGTGACTTGACACAAAAAGGTGCCGGCGGCGATAACCAAGACCAGTAGGGAGTCGATGGCCCGCTCAGTGACCACCGTACCGAGGGCCTTGGGGAAAGACACACCGTCGTACCTGCGCAACACCCCACACCGGGCAAACTCGCCGATACGGGGCACGACAAGGCTGACGGCATAGGAGAGGAAAATGGAGTTGACACTTGTAGCCGTGCGCGGATGCTCACCGATAGGATCGAGGCTCATCTGCCACCGCCAACCGCGGAAGGTCTGTGCCAAAATGCCGAAGGGAAAGGAAAGGAGCATCCACGTCCAGTGCATCTCGTCGGCCAGCACATGCTGCACCTGACGGAAGTCAAAGTCGCGGTACATCCAATAGAGTATCAGCCCTCCAAGCAAGACGGAGAGCGTCACCTTCCATATATTGTTGAGTGTCTTCTTCAGTTCCAATGCGGATTTCTGCTTGTTTCATCATACGCGGGACGTCTGTCGCCCGCCACAGATGATTGCAAAAATACAAAAAAAGAACGGAATAGTGTATAGACACATTCCAAAAAATCGGCATGTTATCATACGTTTGCATTTTGTGACGTACGGAACAAAAAAAAACGGGTTGTCCGTGAATCACTTCACAGACAACCCTTCTCGGGTGAAAAGTTCACTTACTTTGGTATGAAAAAAAACGTAATCAATGATGACACTTAGGGATGGTGAACTTGTCCTCCACCCAGTGCCTGATAAAGGCAGATGACACTCTGCGCCTTGGCCAGATAGTTGGCAGACTGGGAGAGTTGCGCAGACAACAGGGTCTGACGGGCGGTGAGCACTTCAAGATAGGTGTTCGTGCCGTGCTCCATCAGCAGCGTGGTGCTGCGCAAGGCTTCCTGCAGCGAGCGTATCTGCGAGGCGATGGTTTCTTCTTTGGCTGTTGTAGTCTGATAGGTGGTCAATGCGTCGTTGACTTCTTTTCCGGCATTGAGCAAGGTTTGGGAGAAGGCTACGCGGGCTTCTTCCTGTTGGGCTTTGGCGATGCGGAGCTGGGCCTCGTTTTGTCCTCTTGTCAGAAGCGGGGCGACAATGGACCCGAGGGCGGAGGCAAGAAACTTGCCCGGGTTGACGATGGCCGATCCGGCGGAGTTGGTCCAGCCGATGCTGCCGCTCAGCGTGAGCGACGGATAGAAGGCGGAGCGGGCCGCGTTGACACCGTAGAAAGCGGACTCTATCGTGCGCTGGGCCTGTCGCACATCGGGACGGGCTGACAGCATGTAGAGCGGTATACCCACGGTGAACGACTCGGGCAGGCTGACATCGGCAGCCTTGCAGCGGTCGTAGTGACGCGGGGTCTCGCTGAGCAGTATGGCCATGCTGTTCTCGGTCTGGGCAATCTGGCTCTGCAGGTCGAGCACGGAGGCGTGCACGCTCTGCAGGGTGGCTTCCATCTGCGACACGGCAGACTCGTCGTAGCGTCCGGCCTTCATGAGGGCCCGGGCCGTCTGCAGGGTTTCGCGCCAGGCTTCCTCGGTACTCTGCGAGATGGAGAGCTGCTCGTCGAGGGTCACAAGCGTATAATAGATATTCGAGATGTTGGCGACGAGTTGGGTGTAGACGGCCTGCTGGTAGTCCTGGCTCTTGGCGTAGAGCGCCTTGGACTGCTGCTTGGCATTGCGCATGCGGCCGAAGATGTCGATCTCCCAACTCATGTTGAGCGGTATGGAGTAGGTCTGCGTGGCCTTGGCCCCGTCGAAACTGCTCACCCCGCCCTGCGGCGAGATGGCAAACGACGGCAGGAAGGCCAGACGCGCGGCCTTGAGGGTAGCCTTGGCCTCATCTACCCTCAGGGCAGCCTGGCGGCAGTCGGAGTTCTGGCACAGTCCGCGCTCGATGAGCGCCTGCAACTGCGGGTCGGTGAACACCTCACGCCAGGAGAGCATGCCCAGCGATGTGGTGTCCTCATAGGCGGTGACCGGCTGGTCGAGTACCTTCTCGCCAAAGAGGCTGTCGGGGACAGCCGTCTCCGGCTGGTATTTGGTGTAGATGCCGCAACTGCCCAGGGTGGTCACCAATGCGGCAGACAATATGATTTTCTTTATCATTGTATTTGCTTTATAAGGGTGTGTAATCAATCATGTTTGGCCTGATGTTTTTCCTCTATGCTCCGAAAGAGTTCCTGTTGCACCTGCAGGTCGGCCTCCTCGTCGTAAGGCTTTCTTACCTTTTCCTGCAACCATTCGAAGAAGATGTAGAACACGGGCACTACGAAGATGA
>CAVFEZ010000052.1:0-20287 GCA_963621665.1 Akkermansia muciniphila
GTGAGGACGGAGCGAAGCGACGGACGTAACCCTGGGTTTTTATGTTTGATGGAAAAGGCTGGCCTGTAAGGTCAGCACAACAATATAATTTTTAGAACCCACCTATAAGAAAAATTCAATATTTCCCAATAAGGATTTGTAAGAAATCTCAGAAAGATGTATATTTGTACTTTATCAAATCTCAAAGAGGTCTATAAACTATCTATTTGCGAACGTCCTGTTTGTACAAACAACAACTGAAAACTCATATGAATACCAAGAGTGAGCCAATTAGGATACTCATGATATTTACTATCATGAACCGCGGAGGGGCAGAAACGATGATAATGAATTATTATCGGAATATAGACCGCACGAAAATTCAATTTGATTTTGTTGTACACAGACAGGAAAAGGGTGCTTATGACGATGAGATAAGGAAACTGGGAGGACGTATTTTTGTTTTTCCTGCTGTCCGTCCATCCAATTTCTCAAAGTATAAAAAGCAGATCAGAGCGTTTTTGGACAAACATCCGGAATACACGATCATACACAGTCATGCGCAGGAATTGGCATACTATTTTTACAAGATTGCCTATGAAAAAGGTGTGCCGTATATCATTACCCATTCGCACAATGCTTCTATGCTGTGGGACATAAAAGCACCTTTGCGCATTCTCTGGAGAAAGATAATGTTCAAATACACTAATGTGTATTTTTCCTGTGGTGAGGAGGCTGCCAAGCATTATTATGGAAGGAAACGTGCCCAACAGGCTATACTGATGCAAAATGCCATAGACATAGAACGCTTTGAATATAACAAATCTTCGAGATGCAAAATCCGCAAAGAATTGAACATTTCTGATGATGAATATGTGATAGGGCATATAGGACGGTTCTCAAAACAAAAGAACCATCCATTTATACTTAAGGTGTTCGATTCTTTCTTGAAAAAACATTCAAATTCCCGGCTAATGCTTGTAGGGGAAGAAGACACCAAGCAAGCGATTCGGGAAAGAGCCAAAGAATTGGGGATTGAGGACCGGGTTACCTTTGCCGGTTTGCGAGCTGATATTCCCGAGATGCTCTCGGCTATGGACTGCATATTGATGCCCTCTTTGTTTGAAGGTGTTTCTGTCGCAATGATAGAAGAACAAGCATCAGGACTTCCTTTGATAACGTCTGATAAAGTTCCCTGTGAGGTCGGACTTCTTCCTTCCACAGAGTTTATTTCTCTGAAAGCAAATATAAATGTATGGGTGTCCGCGCTGGAAAAGTATCACAACATACCAAGAAATGAAAGTGCCATAGATATTGTCCGGAATGCAGGCTACGACATCAAGACAAATGCTGCAAAACTGCAAGAGTATTATCTGAATTTAAGCAAATCCTTATCTAACAACAAGTAAATCATCGTGAAGAAAATTTGTCTATTAGTCTTGTTCAATCACAGATACGACAAAAATTTGTCGGTTTTGGACAAAATTTATAGGGGGGGGGAGATTTTCCCATGTGCGATACATCGTTCCTTTCTATGACGGGAAACGGGACGATGTGATAGCGGTATATGGCAGAAGCATATTCTTCGAGTCTTATATCGCACAGGCCTACAACGTGCTGAAGAAAGAGAATTTTGACTATTATTACGTTGTAGCCGATGATATGGTGATCAATCCTGCCATCAACGAAAAGAACATACTGAGTTTCTTCGAATTGGAAGAGGGAGAATCGTGGATACCGCATCTCCGCACCATCAAGGAACAAAAATATTTCTGGATAGGTACACTGGCGGCCTACACATATAGGACGAAGCAAAAATACGTAGAAACCCAAAGCGAGTTGCCAAGCGTGGAGGAAGCATTGGGGATGTTTGAGAAACAAGGGTTGGTAAAGCCCTTGGAGTTGACAAGGAAAGATGTGTTTCGGGAAATGTCGTTCAAAACCACTTATATGGCCGACAAGGCTCGATTGGCATTGCGTCTAATCACCAAACTGAGACATCCCTTCCGGGGGAAAGCCGACCTGTCGTACCCCTTGGCCGCCTCTTATTCCGACACGCTACTGGTATCGGGGGATACCATGGGACGCTTTGCCCATTACTGCGGCGTGTTCGGCGCCACATCACTCTTTGTGGAAGTAGCCATCCCGACGGCTTTAGTGCTGGCTTCGGAAAAGAAAATCAAGACGGAAAAGGATATCAGCAAGCGGGGACGATCCTATTGGTGCAGTGCAGAGAACGTATTTTGCGAAGACCCTTCCTATGTTTGGGAACAACTGGAAAAAGAATATGCCAACTTAGATGACATGATGGCTCGATTTCCCCAAGATGCCATCTATCTACATCCCGTGAAACTCTCAAAATGGATGAACAAGAAATGATGATGAAGCAGAAAGTAGCAGTGATAGGTGCGGGCGTGTCGGGACTGACCACTGCGAGAATGTTGAAAGACCGCTATGAAGTAAAGGTCTTCGAAAAGGAAGATAAGGTAGGCGGACTGGTCAAATGCCGCAGCGTGGACGGAAATCTGTTTCATACCTGTGGCGGACATGTATTCAACTCGAAGCGACAGGATGTATTGGACTGGTTTTGGACCGTCTTCTCGAAAAACGAGTTTGTGAAGGCGAACCGCAACGCCTGTGTGTTCATGGACAAGGACGGTTGCTCACTGACCTACATCCCCGTACCTTACCCCATCGAAAACCATATCTATTGTTTTGACGAAGACACCCAAAAATCCTTTTACGATGACTTGGACACGATAGACAAGGAAAAAGGGACGGACGCGAAGTTTGGCGACTACGAGAACTTCGGTGACTTCTTGAAATGGCGTTTCGGGAAAACCCTGTATGCCCTCTACTTCAAACCCTACAATGCGAAAGTGTGGCGGCGCGACCTCGATACAGTGCCGATGTCATGGATGGAAGGTAAACTTCCAATGCCGACCACACAGGAAATGCGCGACAACAACGCCAACCGTGTGGAGGAAAGACAATTCGTACATTCTTCATTTTGGTATGAACGAAAGTACGGTTCCCAATATCTCGCAGACAAGTTGGCAGACGGACTGGACGTGCGGCTGAATTCCGAAATCAGAAAGTTGGAATATGCAGGCGGAAAATGGTTTGTGGAAAATGAGTCATTTGACAAGGTCGTGTTTTGCGGAAACATCAAGGATATGGTGAAGGCGATAGAGGGTGTGGACTTGTCGATGTATACCGAGAACATAGAACGTTTGGGCTATCATGGTACCACGGCAGTATTTTGCGAGATAGATGCCAACCCCTATTCATGGATTTACCAACCATCGTCCCAGCATGAGAGCCACCGCATCATCTGCACCGGCAACTTCGCTCCTTCCAACAATTCATCTTCCCTTCCGTCTGGTCGCACCACGGGCACAATAGAGTTTACCGATGCCATCAGCAAGGAGGATATTTTGGAAAACCTACAGAAGATACCTCTTCACCCGAAATACATAACCCATCAGTACAACCCATACACCTATCCGATACAAGACTCGGAAACGAGAACCTTGATAAAGCAGATAAAGGAGAAACTCGCTCCCCACGGTTTCTTCTTCACCGGAAGATTCGCTGATTGGGAATACTACAATATGGATGTTGCCATGGGAGCAGCGATGGACATGTGCAAAGCAAACTTTTAAGGGCGAATAAAAAGTTATTGGTGTCCGGTTGCAATAAAATATTTAAAAATCCATGATGCCGTTCTCACCCTTGTTGATAAATACGCGCATTCCTTATTTCACTTCCCATCCGTCGACGGTTCCCGTTTCGGAGGAGAAGTTGCAACCTATCTGCCGGACGGTTCTACCATCGGCCATGTATTCGCGGGCATAGCCCTTCTCCTCAATCTGATGGAGCGCGTCACGGGCCGAGCCATCACGTTTGAACTCGAAGATGTAGACAAATCGAGGGGTCTCCACCACGCAGTCTACCCTGCCTTCGCTCTGCGCCTTTTCGATATAGACTGTGTAGCAACTTATCATCCGCAGAACGAGATAGAAAGTGTACTGGAAGTAGCGTTCCCTCTCCCGTTCGTCATCCTTGCGGCGCTGGTGGTAAGGAATACCGGCGAAAAACGAGGTGAGCAGTCGCCCAAGTTTGTCGCAGTCGCCCTGTTCCATCGCTTCCACTACCTGCATGCCCCACGAAGACGGAGATTCCTTCATTTGAAAATAGTTTGCGGCCAACATCGTGACGAAACCGCGCTTCACCTCATCATTGGGAAAATCAAGAAGGTACGAATCCATATCCATATTCCAGTCCTTGATGGTAAGATAGCCGCTTTGATAGATCATCGGCAAGGGAGCCTCAATGTTTGCACGATAGTCCACGAAATCCTCCTTCGGGTAATACCTGCCCGTCAGTTCGTTCATATTTTCCATCGAGTGTGAAAGCAACCGCACCAAATAAGACGGCGTGCCCGTAGCAAACCAAAAGTCGCCCAACTGCCGCTTGCTAAGGGCGTTGAGAATACTGAAGGGATTGTAGATGTCGAGCATGTCAGGACTGAAATGATAGCCGTCGTATTTGCGTTTCAGTTTGTGCTTCATCACCTCGTCTGATACCTTGTAGCGCTGCGCCATAGCCTTGATGGGCTCTTGGAATACTGCGTACAGTTCCTCCTCCGTTATGCCGCAAATTGCCGCATAACGATCGTCCATACTGATGTCGTCGGGCTGGTTGAAACCACTGAATACGCTCACCTGCGAGAACTTGGTGACACCCGTCAGCAACACAAACTGCAAGTCGGTATCGGCCTCCTTGAAGACAGAATAGAATCCTTTCAGAAGATTTCGGTTGTACTCCTCCAAACTGATTTTTCCATATTCAGTCTCCACGGAAATATCCATATCCATGACATCCAACAGGGGTTTGTCATATTCGTCTATCAAGACAACGGCTCTCTGTCCCGTTTTCTTGCGGGCATTCTGCAGTACCGCCGTGAAACGGCTTCCCAACGTATGGGCGAACGGCCCTTTGCCATAAAGACTTTCGGCATCGGCAACAAACGATTCCAACACCTTGTCCAGGGTATAAGGCTCAACGAAATTCTGTCCGCCAAACGACAAATGCAGTACAGGATACTGTTTCCACTCCTTCTCCAGAGCAGAGATGGCAAGTCCTTCGAACAGTTCCTTCCGCCCCTCGAAATAACATTTTAGGGTCGATACCAGCAACGACTTTCCGAACCGACGCGGACGGCACAGAAAGTAGACCTTCCCGTTGTGCACCAAGTCGTACACCAAGCCGGTCTTGTCTGCGTAGGCATATCCATCCTCGATGATTTGCTCAAAACTCTGTATTCCTATGGGATATTTCATATCTGCCTCTTGGATATTTTGCGGAAAGGTACGAAAAAATAATGGGGGCGCAAAAGAAAAGCGAAATATTTGTCGCATCATAGATGTGGCTTGTTTTTTCTTCCATCCTTTTACTAAAAGTAGGGTTGCTTGCCGAGGCAAGCAACCCTACTTGGTTGGTTACGGTGGTAATTTACAGATTCCGCCTTATACATCCCGAACGGGATTGACATCAGATCGGCACCTTACTTCACTACCTTCACGGCTGCTCCGCCGTCTGCCGGCTTGAGGAGGAAGACTCCGTGGGCGGCGTGCTGCATGGCTTGCGCTGCACTGTCGTATACGCCTTGCATGACACCACTCGCATTGTAGAGCGTCACCTTGCCGGAAGAAAGACTGCGCAGGGTGGAGATGCCCGCGGAGACACTCGACATCTTCAGACTATAGAGGCAGTAGGTGAGCGCGGCGTTGTCGGCCACACAGTTGGCCGGTCCTTCCACCTTGACGATAAAGTAATGCGGTGTTGTCTCCTGGGCATGCAGCGTCACTGTGACGGTGGCCGCATCGCCGCTGACATCCGTGCCTTCTGCAAGCAGGGTACTGTTGGTGCCCAAGGTGTCGGCATCGGAGATGTAGAGCAGAGTCTTCATCTGGGCGAGGGCATCGTCGGTGAGGTTGGAGGCATCGTCGGCCTTCATGCTGTACTCAAGCGCGGCGGTGACAGTCGTACCCTCAGCAATGGTGAAGGCGGGCGAGACGATGGCACCGGGCAGTTCTTTCGACGGATTGCCCGCATTGTAGATGGTCTGCGTAGCCGTAAGGGCGGCATCCTCCAGAGTATCCTGCCACTGCACGAACTGGGTCGACGGATCATAGTAGTAGAAGTCGGAGAAGTCGGTCTCGTACGACTCCAATACGGGAGCGGTCTTGGCAGCATCGTAGAGTTGGATGTTGTCGAGGTAGAGTACACCGTAGGGCGAGGTAGAGGTACACTTCACACCGATATAGTATTTGCCGTCTTCGGGTACGGTGAACTGCTGTTCTACGCGCTTGTAGCGTTTCTCGTAGGCCAGCACGTTGGCCGGACTGGTATAGAGCGGCTGGGTCATGGCCTCGGCTGTCGGTTGGGTACCGAGATAGAAGGCGAAGTTCTGCGGGTAGAGGCTCTGGGTCTTGCCATTGAGATAGGTGCGGTAGAAGAACGAGAGGTCATAGGTACCTGCGGGTATCTCGATACAACCAGAGAAGGCCCAGTCGCCGTCGGCGTTTGTGGCTTTCTTGTGGTGGGAGATGGCACCCGTACCATTGTAGGCGGCACTCGACGAGGTATAGGTACCCGTCTGCCATGCGCCCGTCAGTGTCCACTGCTCCTGTCCGGCCTCGGTGTCGAAGTCATCGGTGTAAGGCATCGTACTGTTGGCATAACTGGTGATGATCGGCAGATGGTACTCATCGTTGTACGCATCCTCATCGTCGGCACACGACACCTTCACTACAGAAGCATAAGTGCCGGGCGTGCTGATATCCACGTCGTCGAAGGTACAGGTCACTGTGTCGCCAGGCTGGATGGTCTCGCCATACTCGTTGGTGGTGTATACGAGCCCGGCGTCGTTGGAGGTGGCGAGCGTGAGGGTAGCCTGGTCTACGGGTACAGAACCGTGGTTGGCGAGATGTACGGTGACCTTGTTGACCGTATTGTTGTATCCGCTCTTGGCGCTCTGCCCGGCCGATACGACGGCAATATCTGTAGCAGAGCCGAAGGCGACCTTGTCGAGCACGATGTCGTGGCCCATACCGGTATTGAGGAACTCGATCTGGTAGTCACCTTCCTCGGGCAAGGTCATAAGGATATAGCCCTGACGGTAGTTGCCTTGGTTCTCGTCGGTGACGGCATTGGTGCATGTAGCCACAACGGTGGTGTCTGTACCCAGATGCTTGACGGTGGCGGTGATATTGGTCACATCGGAAGCACCGGAGGCTTTCATGCGTGTAGTGTAGTAGTAGGAGAGGCGCACTTGTCCGGCCTCTGCTGCATGGAGTACCGGCGAGCGAAGCACGGCATTGTGCTCTACTCCGGACACGCTCGACATATAGGCGGCGTTCTCGCCGTCGACGGCCCAGTTGACATTGCCCACCTTGGCCGTGCCGATGGTCCAGTTGAGGACGTTGTCGCTCATATTTTGTGCCGTCCAGCACTTGTTGTCGTCTTCCGACTCAAATCCGTAAGTGTAGGGTAATGCCGGTTTGTCGTAGGCGCGGACGCTGACGGTGACGGTATCGTTGGTCACATCGGCATCGTCGGCAAGAGTGGTGTATACCTTCACCTCATGGTCGCCTGCGGTCATGGTCACACCGTGTACGGCAGCCGACTCGTCCTGCTGGCCGACCTTCCAGTCGACGGTGGCTCCGGCAGCGATACTCGGGATGACATCTTCGTCTACCTGTTCGCCATCGACACAGACCTTGACAGGCACGTCGGCCACATCCTGCTCGCCATTGTTCTTCACCTTGACATAGACGGGATGTACTTCGCCGGCTGTTACCGCAGACTCGAGGGTGACAGCCGACACCTGCACATCGCTGGGGACGGCCTTGCTGATGGCAAGGGAGTTGACCACAAACGGTCCGGCGTAGGTACTGCCGGGTTTCAGTCCGAGTTTGTACTTGCCGTCGGCAGGCACCTCGATGCTCACCTTGCCGTCAGCGGCATCGGTGCTGGCAGGCAAGGTGACGTCGGTCGTTGTCGCCTCGCCGGTAGCATAGTCGGTCAGCACGAGAGAAAGGGGCACGTCGGTACCGGAGGTGTAGTTGAACACCAAGTTGACCTTGCCTTGCTCCATGGCAAACCACTGGCCTTCGAGCACGCTCTCCTTGGCACAGAGCACATAGGTCCAAGTGAGTTTTTCGCCCGAAGCGTCGGGCATAGACCACCATCCGGTGTAGTTGCGTCCCGACTTTTTGTGATAGGTATAGTTCCACCCTACGGTGCAGTTGCCGGAGTTCATCTCGTAGGGCAAGGTGAAGACATTGTCGGCCTTGACACTGACGGCGAGGGTATCGTTGTCGTGTACCCCGTCGTTGTCGGCGGTGATCCACACCTTCACGGCATTGCTCTGTCCGGCTACGAGCGTGGCGGGAGTCTGGAAGGTATAGGTCAGCGTGTCGCCCGTAGCACAAGCCTCACCGGTAAGCGTCTCGGTCACCGCATCGGCTCCATTGACCGAATACGAAGCGGTGGTGGCACCATTGGGCATGGCCGTATTGGTATACTTGAACGATACCGCCTGTGTGGTTTCAGGACCAGCGACCGGTGAGAACAGACCGATAGCGACGAGGTCTGACTCACTACCCTGCCCTACCTTGACATCGTCGATCCAGGTGCGGTTCTTGAGGAATTTCGACCCGCTGGTACCATTGCCATATTCACGGAAGGCGATATAGATGGTCTTTCCGGCAAACTGATCGAGACTGAACGCCTTTTTGCGCCAATCGGTTTCGCCATAAGGGGTGAAGTCGCAAAGCGTCTCGGTGAAGTCGACGGAATCGGTGCCTGTGGTCGACACGAGCACGGAAAACTTCATACGGTCGGTCGCTGCGGTGACAGCATCATTGTAGACGGGCGCATAGGCCAACATGAATGAGAGCACATCGCCCGACTGCACCGTGACGGCGGGCGAGATGAGCCACGAGTCGGGTTGCACGCCGGCATCGGTGGTTTTGCCCGACGATACCATCATGGCGTAAGTGCCGCCATGGGTATAACCGCTACGATACTTGAGCGGGTCGGAGGTGTAGGTCACCTGCTCCCACTTGAACGCATTGCTGGCATCATCGCTCGATGCACGCACTGTCCACCCCTCGGGCGGAACGTCTGTACCCTCAAATCCTTCGCTCAACGCAGAACTTTGGGCATTGACCGACAGCGTCGCGCAGAAGAGCGACACCAACGGAAGTAACAGTTTGTTCATAAGCATTCAACTTTGTTATTATACTTGTTTTTCTTGCTTTCTTCTTGTATTCACTTGTTTTCTTCTTGTACTCACTTGCGACGTACTATCTTCTTGCCGTTCACAATCACGATACCGCGCTGGGCGTTGGTGGCAAGGCGGCCGTCGAGCGTATAGGCCCGTCCGTCACCGGATGCCGGCTGCCAAGTAACATTGCCAATACCGGTCAACTCGCCGTCTGCGATGGCGACCACACTACCGAAGCGTGCCCAAGCGGCCTGTGCCTTGTACGCATCGACCAACGCTGCGGGGACATGGAGTGTGGCTTGGGCGCAAGCCGCATCGATGAAACTCTCTCCGCCGCTGACTATGGCAGGCGCGGTGAGGTAGACATCGGCAAGACGGGGAGCGGTAGTGGTGTTCTTGTAGCGGGCGAAGCAATCGGTGCCTATCGTGGTGACACCACTGCCCACAACCATCCGCTGAAGACTCATATCATTGTAGAAGCACTTGTCGGGCAACGCGGTGACACCGTCGGGGATGGTCATCTCCTCAAGGGCGAGGCACTGGGCAAAGGCCGATGCGCCAATACTCTGAAGACTGGAAGGAAGGGCGACCGTCTTGAGGGCGGTGCTGCCCTGCAAGGCACATTCGCCGATGGCGGTCGTGCCCTCGTGCAACGTCACGGTGGTAAGCCGGGTGGTAAGCGACAGGGCATATGCGGGCAGTTCGGCAAGGCCTTGCGGCAAGACAAACTGCTCAAGGGCTGTCCCCATGAGGGCAGCCTTGCCCATTGCGGCAATGGATGAGGGCATATTGATCTGCGAGAGCGATGAGCAATTGGAGAAACAGAAATCGCCAAGCGACGCTACCGTTTCGGGCAACACGACAGCCGTAAGGGCGGTGCAGCCATAAAAGGTGCCGTTGGGAATGGCGGTCAACCCATCTGGCAATTCCAGCGAAGCCAAATTGGTGCAACCGGAAAAGGTGTACTGACCAAGGTCGGTCACCGTAGCGGGGATGCTTACGGCATAGAGGTCGGTACACTTGAAGAAGGCCTGATTGTGAAGTGCGGTGACGGTGTAGGTCTTGCCGTCGTGGGTCACGCGGGCGGGAATGGCAATGTCACCCACATAGGCGCCATTGTTGTAGACCACTTCTGCCGTCAGACCATCTTCTGAAAGAATGGCATAACTGATGCCGTCTTCTTCAAAATCGGTTGCAGCCACGACACTGAGGCCCGTCATGAGAGCCAGAAAGAGAAAGAGTATTTTCTTCATTACCTTATAAGATTTTGGCATGGACTGGAAAAGCAGCCACGCACCATTGAAAAATTTTCACCCTTGGGAGCGAGAATACGTATCCTTTGACTTTGATTGCGTTCCCGACGTTACCTATTGAGTTTTGCCTTCATGGACGTTGTTCTGCGGATACACGTCTACCGATACCGCACCTGCAACGCCCTTGAAAAAAATCGCGCACGAGCGCCATTTACCTATTGATTTCCACTTTTTGCGAACACAAAAGTAATAATTTCTCATCATCCCGCCAAAGAATTGCTATCTCAATGTGGCAAACGGACGAAAAAAAACGACGAAAGGGGAGAAATCAATCACGTTTCGCATTTTACGCATCTACACCCCACCTTTGTCCTTCTGCTACTTTTTCGTACCTTTGCAAGGATTTGCAAGCAGAATGTAAATGAACAGCAATACCGTCTCCACCCAAAAACACCACTACCGCGAACTGCTCTCCATCGGCATACCTGTCATCATCGGCCAGCTCGGCACCATCGTGCTCGGTTTCGCCGACACACTGATGATAGGCCACCACAGCACACAGGAACTGGCGGCAGCAGGACTGGTCAACAACATCTTCGGCCTCGTGTTCATCTCCTATATGGGTTTCTCCTATGGCCTCACGCCTGTCATCGGACGGCTCTATGGCATGGAACACACCAACGAGATTGGACAGAAAGTGCGCAACTCCCTATTCGCCAACATGGCCGTGGGCGTACTTTTCACGGCGGCCATGACCCTGCTCTACTTCAACCTCGGGCGCATCGGGCAACCCGACGAACTGCTAAGCCTCATCCGGCCCTACTTCGCAGTCAACCTCGTATCGGTGATCTTCGTGGGACTGTTCAACACCATGAAGCAGTTTCTCGACGGCATCACCCACACCAAGGTGGCGATGTGGGTGATGATAGGCGGCAACATCATCAACATACTCGGCAACTGGGTGCTCATCTACGGCGTCGGGCCGTTTCCGGAACTGGGACTGCTGGGTGCCGGCATCTCCACGATGGGCAGCCGCATCTTCATGGCGGCCGTGATGACAGGCGTGGTGTTCTGCGACAAGAGATACCGGCAGTACCGACAGGACCTGCTCCGCTCGTCGGTCAACAAGGCAGACTTCAAGGAGATGAACCGCCTGGGATGGCCCGTAGCCTTGCAGTTGGCCATGGAGTCGGCGGCGTTCACGCTGAGTTGCGTGATGGTAGGCTGGCTCGGCACTTTGCCCTTGGCCGCCCACCAGATCATGATCACCATCTCCCAACTGTTCTACCTCGTCTTGTCGGGCATGGCCTCGGCCATGTCTATCCGCGTGAGCCACTTCGTGGGGCAAAAGGACTTCAAGGCGGTGAGACAGAATGCCTACGACGGTTTCCGGCTCAACCTCACGTTCTCTCTGGTCATGGGATTGCCCATCCTGCTTTTCCGCCATCAGATAGGCGGTCTTTTCACCGACAACGCAGAAGTGCAGACTACCGTAGCCTTGCTCATATTCATGCTGATGGCCTACCAGTTTGGCGACGGACTGCAATACACCTTCGCCAACGCCCTGCGGGGTATCGCCTGCGTGAAACCGATGGTGACGTATGCCTTCATCGCCTACTTCGTCATCTCCCTCCCGATGGGCTACACCCTCGGGTTTCCCTGCGGCATGGGCATACTCGGCATCTGGACAGCCTTCCCCTTCGGTCTGACCGCCGCCGGCCTGCTGTTTTGGCGCAGGTTTGAGAAAGAGGTGCGGAAGATGGAAAAGGCGCAATAGCACCGCGGGGGTTCCCGCCAGACAAGGACAAAAAAATCGGGTCTATGCCGGTACGCTACACGCACGTACCGGCACAGACCCGCAATCGTTTCAAGACGGTGCAGCAAACTGCCGCCGCAAAATCATTCCACTTCCTCGCACACCGCCATCTCAGTGCCGTGGAACACCACTACAATCTTGTGCAGGGTGGTGGTCTTGACGGCCGAGCGCACGGTCTCCGTCCCTGCGTAGCGGTTGACCTGCTCAACTGCCTGTCGGCGGAGTTCCTCCACCCTCGCATCCGGATCCTTGCCCTTGGCGTATTTCAGTTCGATGATATACGAATGGAGCATGTCGGAATAGATGTCAAGGAGCGGTATCATGAAGATGTCGGCATAGCCCTCCTGCGTGTCGCTCTCGGATACGGGACGGTAGAAACGGTTTTGGCAGGTCATGGCAAGCGTAAAGCCGTGCACAAAGTACTCGCCCTTCTGCTTGTCGCGCTGCGAGGCGTAGCGGTGGATGGCGTCGGCTATATACCGGAAATACTCTTTCCACTGTCCGCGATAGGCAAGGCGGCTGCATAGCGGACTCATCTCGTAGTTCTCAAACGTCAGGTCGTTCTCCTTATAGGTATCGAGCAGATAGCGGAATATCTGTTCGCGCACCACCTCGTTGGGGATGACAAACTTGGTGTCGCCCTCGTGACTCCCGCCGATTGTCACCATGCCGAAATAATAGAGCAGACTGACGAAATTGTCGGGGTCGCCGATATTCTCGGCGGGGAAACCGGTCTTCAGCGTACCCGTGATGTAGCCGTTGTTCACAAGATTCTGTATCACGCTCGCATCATGGGCAAACTCCTTGTTGCGGCGGATAAGCATACGGAGCTTGTTGTAGTCTACACGGATGTTTTCCTCTATCATATTATCGGGAATCTTGCCTCTGCTACGGATGTAGTTGTCCACAAAATAGAGCACCATATTGGAGTTGTACATCGTCGTTTTGCCGTATGCTGCCTTCGCAAAGCAGTAGTTGTCGTACCACGGCTTCATGATCTCTATCAGTTCGTCTACGGTATGGTTGTGGATATCGCAGAAGTCGGTGTAGTAGGCCAGCATGTCACGCACCTCTTCCTCCGTGAAGCCCGTCATCTCGTTGAACTCATAACTGAGCGTGTGGTTTGTACCGATATTGAAACCGCTCGTCAGGTCGTCCATCGTCACGGGACTTACACCTGTGACGAAGACACGCTCTATGGAGGAATAAGTGCCGGCCTTTATCGTGTCGAAGAAATTGCGAAGGTAGCCCGTGCCGTGGGTTTCGGAGCGATAGTCGTCAAGGCAGCCCGGCTCGGCGAGAATCTTGTTGGTGAAATGGTCGTACTCGTCGATGAAGAGATATATCTTCTGTCCTGATTTCCGGCACTCGGTACACAGATAGTCCAACTGGTCTACCGCCCCGTCCTTTTTGTTCATCTCCTCCTTGATGCCGGCCGGAAGATACTGGGCATAGACATCGCAGAAGAAACTGAACGCCGTATTGCAATGGGCGTCCAAAGACTTGCGGTAATTGTTGAGCTCGGCATTGACCACGGCAAAGTTCAAGTATATCACAAGATACTTGTTGCGTTCCGGCGTAGGATGGTCGCCAATGTAAAGCCCCTTGTAGAGCATGTCGAAGTGGTCGGCCTCGTTCACGTCGTAATAGTGCTGGAGCATCGACAGCGTGAGGCTCTTGCCGAAACGCCGCGGGCGGATGAAGAAAAAGAACTTGTTGGCACGCTCTATTTCCTCTATAAAGCGTGTCTTGTCTACATAATAGCAGTCGTCGCGCCTCACGGCGAAAAAGTTCATCATGCCGTAAGGGATTCTCTTCGGGTATCTCTTTGTATTGTATGTATTCTCTGCCATAGTTTGCGGTTTGGTTGTCTGCGTGGCTGACGTGACGCAAATTTATGGATTTTCCGCGAATACTCAAAAGATATCGCCGGATTACTTCCCAAAGCGCCCGATTTAGTGACGGTGAAAAAACAAGTCGGTATGATTTGCGGCTTATTTTTTATCGTCACTCAGATGCGGCCCGACAAGGAGCACTACTTACCATTGGACACAACCGTCGAGGAGCGGGAACCGCCCTTCGTCCCCTTTCCCTTTGCATCAAAGCGATAGGTGAAGCCCAGCTGCAGATAGTGGTGGAGATACTCGTCAACATACTCCGAACGCTGGTAGGCATGATAGTCACTGTTATAGTAGCGGTCCTTGTTGAAGATATCATCGGCACTGAGCGTCAGTTCGCACTTGTTCTTGCAGAAACGGTACGACACCTCTCCTTCGGCCAGTATGCGGTGGCCGTTCATGAACGACGACTGGTAGCCCGACATGAAATGGTCCTTGATGTCAAAATAGAAACTGAACGCCTTGATATTGAGGTTGACGCTCACCCCGACCCTGTTCTCGAGCGGACTGCTGTTGTAGGACGAGGCATCGTAGCGGTAGCGGTTCCAATCGAGGAGGTCGTAGAGTTTCAACTGCAGATTGTCGATCTCGTAGGAGAACTCGAAGTTGTTGCTGACGCCCAGCTGCCTCTGGCGGTTGAGCGTGGGCGCAAGGCCGGCGTCACCATCATCGACCACGGTCAGGAATCCGTATGACTTCGACGAGGTGAGACTGAGCTTGTTCATCACACGGAAATCTACGCCGAGCCCTTCGTCGTAGTCGATGTTGACCTGCCACTGGTCGCCGCCCTTGACATTCATCGGCATGGCCTCGTACACACCGGTAAGCGAGTGGTAGCGGTAGAGCGTAGCCTGCGGGTGGATGTCTTTCTTGTAGGAGGCGTTCAGACCGAGCACAATCTGCTTGCGCAGCCACATGCGGTGATAGCCGAGCGCGGTGGTATGGCTGTGGGTGTTGCCCAGCCGGACATTGCCCATGGAGATGCTCAGCGGATCGGTGGTATTGCGGAAGGCAAAGGTGCTGGTCAACTCGGGCACGGTGGTGGTGTAGGCAAACGAGAGATCCATGCTGCGCACGCGGCTCGGCTTCCATTTCAGGAAGAGCGACGGTGTGTAGACCTGGCTGTGGCGAACGGCGGCGGTGTCGAGCAGTCCGTAGCGGTAGCCGGCACGCTCACGGCTGGCCGACCATTCAAACTTGGGCATGACCATCAACTGCTTGACGGGCGTGAGGGTACTCTTGACCGACAGCAGGTTGGTCCACGCATGCACCGTGGCGTTCATGCCGTTGGCAGCATCGGGTGTGGTGGCTGCGCCGTCGGCGGCCAGCGACTCTCCGGTATCGGCAAAGACATCGGTGCGGTTGTGGTAGCGCCGGTAGGTCACACGGTCGCTCACGTTGACGTAGACCTGCTTGGTAAGCCAATAGTCGAACGTGCCGCCGAGACTGGTCTGCAGATCATGATTTCCGGCATCGAAGCGCTGCCACTGACTTTCGTTGCGCCCCTCGCGGAAGTATTCGAGTTTGCGGTTGATATACCGGTCGGTGTTTGTGCCGCTCACGGTGGTGTTTCCGTCCAATGCGAACGACCCCTTCTTGCCCAGATAGTGGGTCCACGAATAGTCGAGCGTGAGCGACCGCTCCTGGCTGTCTGACGTCTGGTAGTTGCGGTGGCGCGTCACGAGATGCTCATAGAGTGCATCGCCGGGCATTGCTCCCATGGCCTCGGCAAGCGAATAGTACCGGAAGAGGCCGGGGGCGTAACCGTATGACGCTCCGGTGTCCTCGCTGGTGCCGCGGCTTTTCGCATACGACGCCCCGAGGCTCACGCTCACCGAGTTGGCCGTGTCGGTGTAGGCGAAAAGGTTGGCCGACAGTTGCGGGGTGAGCTTGTGGTTGTAGTGATAGTTCTTGGAGAGCGACAGCGTATGGTCCTGATTGGGGAAGAACGTCTCCGACGACTGTTCGGAAGTGGCCCAGCCGTCGCTGTGCCCCAAGTTGGCGCTGATGTCGAAGCGGTTGCCGGTAAGTGCTTCCGCCCCGCGGGTCATCCAGTTGTGCTGATAGTTGTACGAACCGTACTGGCTCTTGCCGTCGCCGTCGATATTGCGGTTCATCGACTGGCGCATGTTGCGGTCGACATAGCGGTTGCAGCTGTTGGCCTGCGCATACACCATCTGAGGGTCGTGGTCGCTGAGACGGTTGGCCAACAGGCTGAACATGTAGCGCGCCTTGGTCTGGTAGATGGCCTCTGCCCGGCCGTACCACTTGTCGAGGAAGCCCGGCTTCACCTTGATGTCGAGCACATGGTCTTCCGCTCCGTCATCCGCTCCGGTATGGCGGGCCAGTTCAGACTTGCGGTCGTACAGTTTGATCTTGTCGGCCACCTCTGCCGGCAGCTCCCGTATGATCTGGTCGCCGCCGAAGATGTTCTTGCCGTTCATCATCAGGCGTATGGGCTTGTTGTGCCAGAATAGTTTTCCGTCGCGGTTTTCCACGCCCGGCAGTTTCTTGATCAGTTCGTCAAGACGCGCCCCCTCCTTGAGTTTGAACGCTTCGGGATTGAAGACGATGGTGTCGCCCGACATGGTGACGCGCGGCATACTGGCCTTCACCTCCACCTCGCTGAGCATCAGCGCCGTGGGCTGCAGCTTGATGACGCCGATGTCTACGGTGTCTTTCACATCCTCGCCGTAAGCGTAGTCTACCTTGCGGCTGTTCTTGAATCCGATCATGCTGAAGGTGAACAATATGCGCCCCTCAAACGAACTGCTCAAAATAAAGCAGCCGGTACTGTCGGCATCGGCCGTACTCACTATCGACCATCCGGGGTGAGGGTTCACCTCATATTTGGCCGTAGCGCCGGCAAGCGGTTCGCCGGTCTCGGCGTTCACGATTTTGCCCTTGAACCAGTCGGCATGGCACAACTGCACATGGGCAAAGCATAAGAAGAAAAGGAGTAAAAATGTCTTGAATGTCTGTTTCATGCCTCTAAAATGTCTGTTCCATACCTCTAAGACGCTGTACCGGGGCAATTCTATACAGAATTTTTACTCCTTTATTTTTTTTTACACGCATTAACAAAAAAATACATATGGATGATTCTTAGAGCAAACGGCAACCGACAAGTTCCGCCAAGCGAAGCGAGACGATGAGGATACGAAAAAAGTTCCCCATTACTACAAAGGCCTTGTACGGTCGCTACAAGGCCCTTGTACGGTCGCTACAAAGGCTTTGTACGGTTCGTACAAGGCCTTTGTACTAAATGGGGACGGGCGGCTTCTGAATGCGAAGCCACACACTCACGCAAACGACTGACAGACTGTCAATTACAAAGATTGCCACAGTAGTCGTCCATCTCGTCATTGAGCTCGAGCATCCATGCCGGAAGTTTTTTCCTGGCATTCTCCACAAGTGCGGCAGGCATCTCCTTGTAGTGGGCGTAGGCCATAGGACCGGCGATGGCGGCAAGCGTATCGGCATCGCCACCAAGGGCAATGGCCAACTTCAGACAGTCGGCATAGTCGCTGCTTTCCAGGAAACAGATGAGGGCGGCCGGGACAGTCCGCTGGCAGGTTTCGTCGAAATAGTAGTGCGGCTTTATTTCGGCATACGTCTTGCCGCTCCACAACGGATAGTATTCGTCGAGCACATGCCGGCGGATGTACTCCTTGCCCGCATTGCGCATGGCATGGTAGATGGCCAGCGCAGTGGCCACCGCACCCTTTATGCCCTCGGGATGGTCGTGGGTGGGCAGAGCGGTCTGCGTAGCCAGGCTGACACACTCCTCTTCGCTACGCGCCATGAATCCGGCAGCCGCACACCGCATGGCACTTCCGTTGCCAAACGAATGGTAGGACGGTTCTACGCGCGGAGTAATCAGCCATCGGATAAACCGTCCGCCGAAACCGCGGCGGATGTCAGCGCGGCATCTTTTGTGCAACGTCTCGGCCATATCCCCGTGATGCAGCAGCGCCTCTGCACAGGCAAAGGTACAGACCGTGT
This sequence comes from Akkermansia muciniphila, assembly GCA_963621665.1. GTDB lineage: Bacteria > Bacteroidota > Bacteroidia > Bacteroidales > Bacteroidaceae > Prevotella. The sequence goes on from CAVFEZ010000052.1 coordinate 18,250, forward strand.
CGTCTGTATAGTCGTTGTCGCAGCGCAGCAGGTCTACCTTGCCGTAATCCTTGGTACGTGCGACAAACTCATAAGGTTTGCCACTGATGTCGCCGATAGCCTCGCTCAGCAACAGATTTTTCAAGCACACAGATTCTTTCATGTTGTTCGGGTTATGATATGGGTTCTTGTTTCTTTCCAAAGGCGTGTCCTGTAAAAAAAATGCGTCAGAATTCCAGCCTGAAGCCTTTTTGCTTCATCTCCTCGTACATGTCAGGATTGAACGAGTAAAGGTAAGCTTCCTTCCCTGCCGGTTGCTTCACGGTCTCGTCCAACTGGCGGAGGATGCCGAGATGCAGCATCTTGTTGTAGAAATTGCGCCGGTCGAACTTCACGCCCAGTATGGCCTCGTAGAGCTGCTGCAGGGCCTTCATGGTGAACTTCTCGGGCAACAGCTCGAAACCGACCGGCTCAAAATGTATCTGCTTGCGCAGCGCCTGTTCTGCCATGCGCAATATGCAGTCGTGGTCGAAGGCCAGCGACGGCACCTCGTCGAGCGAAAACCATTGGGCACGGGCCGCATCGTCGCCGCCCTTGACATCCTGGAGACGTACCAGTGCGTAGTAGGCAATGGTGATGACCCGCTCGCGGGGATCGCGGTCGGGCGCCGTGAATGCGTGGAACTGGCGGATATAGGCACCCGTCAGTCCTGTCTCTTCCCGCAACTCGCGCAGCGCTCCCTCCTCGGCAGACTCCGTCATCTTGAGGAAACCGCCGGGAAACGCCCACCTCCCCTTAAAGGGTTCCAAACCACGCTCTATGAGCAACACTTTCAGTTTGCTTCCGTCAAAACCGAATATCACACAGTCGGTCGTCACACTCGGATGAGGATATTTGTAGATATATTCCTGCTGATTCATTCTATATATTGCGTATTTCTTACGCAAAGGTAGGTATAATATTTCGTCCCAACAAATTGTTTGCGTATTTTTTACACAAACAAAAGCGTATTCTGCATTTTTTACGGCAATGTTTTTCTGTGTACCACAGGGAGCAACCGTAAAGCAGGGACACAAGGCATATGATTCTCAGATTTTTACGCTTTATTTGCATCCCAATACTATAAAGATTCTAAAGACTATGGCAAATAGCGGCAACAATACAAACAGTCCGGACAGCAAGGCCGGCACGAAGCCTTCCGGCAACACCGCCCGGAAGACCACCAAGAAGAGAAAGAAAACCACTCACATATCGTCAGACCTGAAAAGATGAGCATGGAATCCTGGCAGGTGAAGCTGCGACAGCAGGCGGCAAAGACCGAACGATTCATCATCAACAGTATCGACGAGGAACTTTATCCCGGCGAATACGTTGTACGAAACCCCGAAAAGCGCAACGACAACATACAGGTGATCAATCTCGTGGCCTCCCACTCTATCGAAGAAATGATGGTAGGCAAACTCCGTTTCAAGACGTCCATGTTCGAGGGCGTACTGGACAACGGTGACGACTCTGTATTCATCGACAACGACAAGCTTGGCAAGGTCATGGAGACCGTAGGCGGTATAGTGGACGAAATGGACGGGGCTGCAAGCGCATCGGACACCGCTAACGACACAGACACCACCGATGCAGACACCGCCACCACTTCTGCTGACGAGGAAGAGCCGTCAAAGACATCTCCTGACGCTGAAAACAAGGAAAACGGGGTGGAGGGAACAATACCTGACGGGGATACCACAGACAATCCCAACGACACAGACCTGACGCAAACAGCCGGAGGCAAAAGCCTATCCCTACCCTCCCATCCCACACACCCAGCCCAACCAAAGGATCTCGTAGCCCAAGGCGTATCCTTCCTTTCGGGCCTGGCCGAGACGCTGAAATCCCCCGAAGCCACCGCCCAACTCGTCGACGCTATCGTCGAAAAAGACGAACAGACCGGGAATACCTCCATCAAGATTCCGTAACCATCCGAAATAAGCCGACTTGTAGCAATCTCTATCAATTCCGAACTTTGCGCCAAAAATTGCAATGTTCAATATTAACGAAAACAATA
>CAVFEZ010000053.1:0-20172 GCA_963621665.1 Akkermansia muciniphila
TTGGCACCCCGTTTTAGGGGCATATTCGGCATGAGGGACTTTTTCAGTGCCCTCATTATAGCGTAGGGGCTTGCCCCTACGTCTTTACCCATAATTCTCAAGCGTTGCCCCTGTAAGGGGCGCATAATTCAATATATTTCGTAACGGTTGAACTATGCGCCCCTTACAGGGGCTTCCTGTTGGGTATGAACAAAAAGGTAGGGCTCACGCCCTACCCTATAATCTGTCGTCCCTACGGGACTCTCTGATTGTGATGTTTTGTTGGAAATTAATGATATTCAATATATTACAACTTTGTATAATGTTTTTACCCGCCCCCAATTATTCCCAAATACTACAAAGGCTTTGTACGGTTGCTACAAGGCCTTTGTAGCGACCGTACAAGGCCCTTGTAGTAATTCGCAAGGCCGCTGTATAGATCTGATGTAGCAAAAGGAGAATGGAAAAAGGGATAGAGTGGGGGAGGATGATGGATATCTTGTTGTATCGATGCTGCAAAAGCGGCATGTACAACACAAAAGCGCCGGACTCTTGTTGGAGTCCGGCGTTATTTTAGAAAAAAATAGACGACGTTTGGAGAAAAGTTTATGCGACGATTAGGGAGAAAAATTCAGGGGAAGAACGGCCCCGTCGTTTCACCGTTATTGCAGGTTGAGTTTTTTGAGTAGGGCTTTGCTTTGCTCCTGTATGTGCCGTCCCTGCCGCGAAAGGTCTTCGCGCATGGCGTTGATGTCATTGAACATCTCTGCGGCAGCGGTCTGCAGGGCGTTGGGTTGGCGCAGGCTACGGTCGGCATACGGGTTGACGATGATTTTGATGCCCTTGGGCTGTAGTTCCACATTGATATCCTCGCCTGTGGTCACGGGGTCGCCGTCATAGTGTATCACGCCCGGCGAGTTGCGGTGTATGTGGAGTTTGCGGCAGCGGAAAGTTTTGATCTTGGAGTTTCTGTCGAGTGTCTTGTTGAACATGTCGATGCTGACCTGCGGTGCTTCGAATACATCGAACGGTTCCATGATGACCACATCGAGCAGTCCGTCGCTCATTGAGGCTTGCGGGGCGATGTAGGCGTTGTTGCCGTATTGGGAGGCGTTGGCGCAGGAGATGAGGAAGGCCTTGTACTTGTGGGTGCCGCTTTCGTCCTCAAGCACATAGGTCTCGGGCTTGTATTTGAGGCCTTCGCGCAGAATGTTTTCGGCATAGGTGATAGGGCCGCGTTTGCCGGCCTCGGCAAATTTCTGGCTGATGAAGGCATCGAAGCCCATGCCGCAGGTGCAGAAGAAGGGGTAACCGTTGATGATGCCGTAGTCGAGGTCGCGTATCTCGCAGATGTTGATCAGTTCGATGCACTTGTGTACGTTCATCGGCAACAATAGATGCCGGGCCAGTCCGTTGCCCGATCCGCAGGGGATGATGCCCAGTGCCGTATTGGAATGTACGATGGCGCGTGCCACCTCGTTGACTGTGCCGTCTCCGCCGATGGCTACGACAAGGTCGATGCCGTCGTTCTTGGCTTGGGTGGCAATCTCGGTGGCGTGGCCGGCGTATTGTGTGGTCACAATCTCGTAGTCGAATTTCTGCTTGTCGAGTTCCCTGTCGATGATGTCGGGGATGCCGGCTTTGCTTGATGTTCCGGAAATGAGGTTGATTACGAAAATGATCTTTTTCTTCATCTTCTTGCTTTTGTGGCCGTTGGTGTGTGTCCGTTCGGTATACGCATATCGGTGTACTTGCTCGGAGTGTGTTGAATGGCAAAGTTATGAAAATACTCTTATATTTCGTGTGTTCGCTCCCGTAAAAATCCCGAAATGGCATATTTCTTGGAAAAACAGAACTTATGTAGCACATTTTTTGTACCTTTGCGCCTTGTAACGGCGGATTCTAAAAAAATATCAAAGTAGGATACTGTCGATTGTGTTATATGATGCGTGGAATTTGTAGACCACGCCTGGAACTGATCAAACTGGTTTTATTACACCTATTTATAATAGAATGGGACAATTACAAGAAAGATACAAAGCGTATCGCCTTCCGCAGAAGTTCATGGCAGAGGGCGTGTATCCCTATTTTCGCGAGATAACAAGCAAACAGGGCACTGAAGTAGAAATGGACGGACACAGTGTGTTGATGTTCGGTTCAAATGCATATACCGGTCTGACCGGTGACCAGCGTGTCATCGATGCCGCCAAGGCCGCTCTTGATAAGTACGGTTCCGGTTGCGCCGGAAGCCGCTTCCTCAACGGAACACTCGATCTTCACGTGCAGTTGGAGAACGAGTTGGCAGAGTTCATTCACAAGGATGCCACGCTCTGCTTCTCTACCGGATTTTCTGTCAATGCCGGTGTGCTCGCCATGGTGGTTGGTCGCGGTGACTATATCCTCTGCGACGACCGCGACCATGCCAGCATCGTCGATGGCCGCCGTCTGTCTTTCGCCCGTCAGTTGCACTACAAGCACAACGACATGGAAGACTTGGAGAATATCCTCAAGACCTTGCCCCACGAGGCTGTCAAACTGATTGTGGTCGACGGTGTGTTCTCCATGGAAGGTGATTTGGCCAATCTGCCCAAGATTGTCGAATTGAAGCACAAGTACAACTGCTCCATTATGGTAGACGAGGCCCATGGTCTCGGTGTGTTCGGCAAGCAGGGCCGTGGTGTGTGCGACCATTTCGGACTGACCGACGAGGTTGACCTCATCATGGGTACATTCTCCAAGTCGCTCGCCAGCATCGGCGGTTTCATAGCCAGTGATGCCGACACCATCAACTATTTGCGTCATACCTGTCGTACCTATATCTTCAGCGCTTCCAATACGCCTGCCGCTACGGCTGCCGCGCGTGAGGCCCTCCATATTCTGCAGCAGGAGCCGGAGCGTCTCGAGAACCTTTGGAAGGTGACCAAGTACGCTCTGCGCCGCTTTGGTGAGGAAGGTTTCGAGATTGGTGAGACCGAGAGCCCCATCATCCCGTTGTATGTACACGACGTGGACAAGACATTCCTTGTGACCAAGTTGGCCTACGACAATGGCGTGTTTATCAATCCGGTGATTCCGCCCGCATGTGCACCCCAGGATACTCTGGTGCGTTTTGCGCTCATGGCTACCCATACCGAGGAGCAGGTGGAGCGCGGCGTACAGATACTCAAGAAGATATTTGTAGAGCAGGGCATCATCAAGTAAGCAAAAATCATATTCTTTTATATTTGGTGCGCACCTTGTGTGTGCGTACAAGAAAAGCCGGACTTGCGGTCTTTTCGTCGGCTTCCGTATGGTGGCCGGACGGAGGATAGCAGTTCGGCTTTCTTCTGCGTTCCCGAAAAATTGACGATGAAGAACCTTACCTATATTCTTGTACCCCTGTTTCTTTTGTTCTGTCCGACCGTCTATGGGCAGGAGTCGCGCCGCGAGATAGAATCCCTCGCAACGGAGATACTCCGCCAGGCTTCGGTTACGGGGTTCCATCCCACAGACAATGAACTGTCCCGGTTGGCATCGGCTGGCAATATCAGTATCGACATGATCTGCAAACTCCACGATCCGGATGATGCCCGGCAGATCCGCATGTGCCACCGTCTGGTAGAGGCCGTCGTGTCGCATACATTGGAGAAGAATGTTCCTGCATCTGCATCCCAAGTGCGTGCCGGACTCAAGAAGGCAATGGACCGCAGTGATGATGCAGACACCCGTATCTGGCTGATGGACCAGCTCTCCCTCTTTGCCTGTGCAGACGATGCACCGCAGTTTGAACTCTATCTCGACGACCCACAGACCTCTGCTGCTGCCACCAAGGCGCTTGTTGCCCTGCCCGGTATCACGGCGCGTATCGATTCGCTGGCCCGCACGGCCTCGCCTGCTGACAACCGCTATGCGCTGATAGCCAAGGCCCGTCACGGCGATGCTGCGGCCGCCAGTTCCGTAACTGCTGCGCAGACAGCGGCAAAGCCAAAGCCTGCCGCCTTGCCGTTTTGGACGGTTGAAGTAGACAAAGCCTTCGAACGGCTCGGAGAGCAACGCGATGGCGTAGCCGACAGTCTTGTGATGGCTGGGGATGCGCGTTCGGCAGTGTCCGCTCTGCTCTCATGGGCCTCTCGTCAAGGTGGCGACCGACGCAGTGCAGCCCTTGTGCGTGCTGTGGCCAAAATCTCTCAAAGTGACTTGACGGGAGAAGAACGCTATCTTCTGCTGCGTGCGACAGATGCCCTGCAACCTTGCGCGGATCTCAGACGGAAAATCATTCTTGATCTCGGTGCTACCCACACCGTGCAGGCGTTGGCTTATCTCCGTCAGTATTGCGACGTACCCGAGTATGCCGATGCCGTGGGGGTGGCTGTACACGATATTACAAGCCATGTCTCAGAAACTGTCGGCGGCCGGCATGTGCGTACACTACTCAATGTGGCCAAACATTCCTATGTACGCCACTATGATGAAGAGGGTGCGGGAGCGGCCATCGATGATATTTTGGCTTGTCTTGACGGAAGTGGCGTGGAAGGTTTCGAACTGGGCCAGACATCCACAACGATGGGCAAGCGTGGATATTGGAACATGTACGAGACGATGAGCGATTGTCTTGTCGCTTTCGACTGGAAGGCCGAAGGAATGCTTACGGTGCAGTTGCGGTCGATGCCGGTTGTATTCCTCGACAAGCGTCTTGGCGTGCGGGTGGCGGGCAGTAGGTCTTGGCATCCCGTTTCGACAATGGGCGATTGGATGACGGCCCGTATCGGTTTGGTGGACGGCCGTGTTTCCGTCAGTGTGAACGGTCATCCGGTCATTACGGATGCTCCGCTATCCTGCGATGACACGGGAGAACAGGTGAAACGCTCGGGATACCTTTCCTTTAATGCCGATGAGAATGGTGCAACCGTCCGCCAACTCTGTGTTCGGAAAATGGGTGCTGCTCGTTGACGGGCGGCATTGCGCCTTTGTCCGTTCTTCCCGATTTTATTTACCAAAAACTTGTGCGTTCGGGAAATAATGAGTAATTTTGCATCCGCTAAATGAAAGCGGGGCGTAGCGCAGCCCGGTAGCGCTCCTGGTTTGGGACCAGGCGGCCGCAGGTTCGAATCCTGTCGCCCCGACAGGTTAGTGGGTGTTTTCCGTTTGGGAAACACCTTTTTTGATGTGGGTGGCTTGATTTCCTACCATACTGTTTTCTTTCCTTACCAATAGTTACCGTTATCTTTGTCTCGTTTTTTGCGTTTTTCTTGTGAAAATGCTTGCATTTGTAAAAATAAGTATCTATATTTGCAATATCCACGTCAAACAAATGTGTGGATGGACTTATCTATGACAAACCGCTGCCTTCGGGTAGAGGCAAATGTGTAATTCAAAATACGGTTTTGTTATGAATAAAAATCGGATTATACAATTTCTTGATTCCTTGGAGAAACAAGGAATCATGGCAGCAGACCAGCAGACGCTGGTGTTGCGTTCTGAGTATGATACTTTGGGCGGCGACGGTGAAAAGCCTCGTGTAAACCGCTCGTACGAAAGTTGCGGAAAAGGCAAGTTCAATGTCAACTGTACAAATATCGGTAGATACTCTTGTGCTGGTAGCAACAATGAAAAATGTGTAAACACAGCAGATGACTCTGATTCAACTGATCATTGCTACTAAGTAGTAGAAAAGAATATGTGTAACAATTAAAAAAAGAAATTATGGACAAGACACGTATTGTAAAATTTCTTGATTCTTTGGAAGAACGTGGTTTGATAACCGCAAATCAACAATCTATTGTATTGCGGCCAAAGGATGGTGATGTGTTGGCGGCAGGTACCAATACTGGTTGTATAAATGGAAGTCTCAAATCCTGTAGTGGAAGTGATAATGCAAATATGAAATGTACAAATAAGGGTGATGCTTGTGCAAATAGCATGAATTCTACTTGTATAAATTCGCCAGGTGGCACGGTAGACACAAATATGAGTACAAGTTCTTGTGGCGGGTAGACTTTCGCTGCAGTGAGACTGCATTTCCAAATGTAGACATCTCCAAAGTGATATTATTTGCTTCGTTTGTATTGTCGATTGCTGTATTGCAAAGTAAAGCGGTCGGCAATACAATATATGTAATCAATATAAACTCAAGATTTTATGAAACGTTACCTCTTATTACTGGCATCTTTGTGTGTGACTTTCACAATGTTTGCGCAGTCTTCCAATATATTGTCCGGAGTTGTTGTCGACGAGAAGGGAAATGCCGTGGAAAGTGCTGTCGTTTCTTGGTTGGCTTTGCCTGATAGTGCACTGATCATAAATGGTATAAGTGGTGCGACGGGGCATTTTTCGCTTGTTGCGCCAAAATCAGTTCCAGACAGTAGTGTAGCGGTGGTGTCGTGTATCGGATATGCTCGCTCAGAGGTTGCAGTTGGTGCCAAACAGAGCAAAGGTTTGCGTTTTATATTGAAGGAGACGTCCCATCAACTTCAAGGGGTGACTGTGACTGCCAAGTCTACAATGAAGGGTGTGCCTGGTGGATATTCTTTCAAACCGGGCGGTGCCGATTTGTTGCTACCCGATGGTAACGAATTGCTGAAGAATGTGCCAATGCTTAGTGGTACTGCAGGTTCTTACAAATTGCTCGGGAAACAAAAGGCAAAGATTTATCTCAATGGGCGTGACCCTCTTATGGACTCAAGCATGTTGTATGATTTGCTGGCCAATGTGAAACCTGCAGATATAGAACGTGTGGAGTTGATTTTCAATCCAGGAAGTTCGCGTAGTGCTTCCGACCAAAGTGGTATTGTGAATATCGTGTTGAAACGCCGTCCTGACTTCGGCTTTAGTGGCCGTTTGTATTTGAAAGCATCAGAAAAAAATAAACATATTTCGGAGGATGGGGCTCTCAATCTCTCCTATTCTCACGGACGGTTTCGTGCAATGGGGAGTCTCACCTTCAACGGGTCCAATGACTATTCAAAGTATGAGACTGACTACAATTATTTGGATACGAAGGTGAATAGTACCAATATTTCCTTTTCAAAGAAAAAGGAATACAAACCGCATCTCGGTGCATTGGTGTCGTATGATTTGTCCCCCAAAAGTACGATTGGCGTAAAGTTTATGGAAGATCTGACTCTTTCGAGAAATTACGATTTGACGCATACGAAAAAAACAGATGCCGAGGGTTCTGTTTCCGAGATTTCAACAAACAGGGTTTATCGGACGCCCTTAGGCGCAAAAACAGATGTGAGCTTGTTTTATTACCTCAATACCGACAATCGAGGCGGTGGCTTGGATGTCAGTCTCAACTATATCAACAACCATGCTCCTACTCGTGATACGATGACCTATGTCGGTGTGGGGCAGAGCGCGGAAACATACATTCCGTTCGTTCAGAACATCAGGTCGTCTATCAATGCTTGGCAAGCAGATGCCAAATACATACATAATTTTTCGGACGGGTCGAGCTTGTCTTTTGGTGCACAGTACAATTTCTCCCGTACGGACAAAGACTTTCTTCATGCTGATTTGAAGAATGGCGCTTTCGTCCGCGATGACGGACAAAGCAATCGCTTTGTGTATGACGAGATGGTGTCTGCCGTATTCGTCAATTACAACCGTCAGTGGAACAAGATTTTCAGTTCTACCGCAGGTCTGCGTGGAGAGCATACACATATTCGTGGAGACCAACGTGTGACCAATGAGGTGTTTCGGAGAAACTATTTCCACCTTCTGCCCAATGTCGGTCTGACGTTCAGCATGGCCGAGGGTAAACATGTCATCGGACTGGATTATTCTCCCTTTTTGACGCGACCTTATTATGCGTCCTTGAATCCTTTTAAGGTGTGGTCTTCTGCCAATACTTATCGGGTGGGCAATCCGAATCTGAAGGCTGACTACATACATAATGGGACTTTTCGCTATACTTTGTTCGGAAAGTATACGCTTAGCATGAGTGCCATGTTGATGCCGCATAGTTTTGCAGACTTTACGACATCGGATGGTCAGAACAATACAGTCTGCTCCTATATCACGTATGGAAAAGCTCAAATTTATGATGTGATTTTGTCGGGCTATCAGAGTTTCTTGAAGGGCCGTCTTCGTGTATTTGTGAATATTGATGCCAATTACCGCAATTTTAATACCAATGTGCAGGGTCTTCAGAATTCCAGTCAAGGATGGCGCCTTATCACCATAGAAAATATATCAGGATATTTTGAAAGGGACTATACGTCAGGCATCTCTGTTATGCACTTATGGCAAGGACGCCATTTGGAGCCGCAACGGATTGAAGCTGCCCATCATTATCTGTCGGCCTCTTTATGGAAAAAGTTCAAATGGGATGGACATTTGGAGATAATGTATTCCACCGTCTTGCCTTCCACTATTATGCAGTCTTATGACACGTCCAACTACCGTTACGTCTCCCGCTCGCTGGGGTCGGAGGCTATAATAAGCATCACTTATGCGCAGCGTTTCGGCAAGAAGAAAATAAAGGAAGCCAAAGGACACTCCGGAAATTCCTTCTCAGGGCGAATGTGACTTTCGAATTTGGACGCGGGTGGGCTGAAAGCCAGGGTATCCAAATCCGGATAAGAAAGTGTGCGGAATTTTATGTTGATATAAAATTCGCAAATATTTGATTCTCAATGGAAATTCAGCAATTAAAGCCCTGAAAGGGCGACACAATCCCAGACCAGGGTGAGGATGGAGCGAAGCGATATCCGTCGCTCGGCTTTGCCGCTTGCTTGCAAGAACCCAGGGTTTTCATGTTCGACGGAAATGGCTGGCCTGTAAGGTCAGCACAACAATATGTGGGCTGTGCTGACCTTACAGGCCAGCCTTGAAAACCGACCATTTACCCAGGGTTCTTGCAAGCAAGCGGCAAAGCCGAGCGACGTCCCTCGCTTCGCTCAGTCCTCACCCTGGGCTGTGATGTTACGCCCTTTCAGGGCTTGGTATGCAAAACTCCACAAAATTGCGACTACATTTTTCTGAATTTTGAACACCCTACCTTTCGGAACTTTAATTGTGTATGCAGATTTCTAAATTTCCCTATCAAAAAGTTTGCGTGTTTCATTATATGTATGTATATTTGCAACGAAAGAAGACAATTCTATTGAAAGCGAATATGACATTCATTTTTACTTTCATTTCTGTGAAATTTACCCTTTAGCCCTTTAGGACGAGGAAATATATTTACAATTAAAAACGCAAAACAATGAACAAAGATCGAATTGTCAAGTTCCTTGATTCTTTGGAACGTCGCGGCATAATGGCCGTGATCAGCAGACTGTGGTATTGCAGCCCGTGAAGGACGATGTAATTGCCGGTTCTAATAGCCAAAATTGTCTGAACAAAACGGTTGATTCATGCAAAGGCGTCAATGAACACTGTACCAACCAAGGCAAAGCCTGCGCCGATAGTGTAAATGATGTTTGCATAAATTCTCAGTCTGGCTCAAGCAGCACAAATGTGAGTACAACATCGTGCAGAGGGTAGAATTCTTGGTTTTCAGTGATTGTATCTCATCGGCGACGTATTCTCTGCTATCCCACACTTATATTGTCAATTGCTATCTTATGACAGGTAAGGGCAGTTGACAATAAATGTAATCAATAAAACTCAAAATATTATGAGACGTTATCTCTTGCTGTTTATCTCTTTGTGTGTGGTTTCTCTATCGTTCGCGCAGTCTTCCAATAAGTTGTCCGGTGTGATAGAAGATGAGAATGGGGATGCCGTGGGAGGTGCCGTCGTTTCATGGCTGGCCTTGCCTGGTAGCACACTTATTGTAAATGGTATCAGTGATGCGACGGGGCGTTTCTCGCTTGTCGCACCGATGTCAGTACCGGACAGTGGCGTGGTGGTGGTGTCATGTATTGGATATGTGCGTTCGTTGATGACGGTTGATGCAAATCAAAATAATGATTTGCATTTTACATTAAAGGAGATGTCCCTTCAGCTTCAAGGGGTAACAGTGACGGCCAAGTCTACAATGAAGGGTGTGCCTGGGGGATATTCTTTCAAACCGGGTGGTGCTGATTTATTGCTTCCCGATGGTAACGAACTGTTGAAGAATGTGCCGATGCTTAGCGGAAAGCCCGGTTCGTATAAGTTGCTCGGGAAACAAAAGGTAACGGTTTATCTCAACGGACGAGACCCCTACATGGACTCAGGTATGTTGTATGATTTGCTGGCCAATGTGAAGCCGGCGGATATTGAACGTGTGGAGTTGATTTTCAATCCCGGAAGTTCGCGCAGTGCGTCTGATAATAGCGGTATCGTGAATATTGTATTGAAGCGTCGTCCGGATTTTGGTTTCAGAGGTAGAGTGAGCCTAAGCGCATCTGAGCAGAATGAGCATGTATCCAATGACGGAAACCTCAACCTTTCCTATTCGCATGGAAAATTTCGGATGATGGGAAATCTTTCTTATGATGCAACCAATAAGTATTCGAAGCATGAAGTGGAATACAAGTATCTTGATACCCATGTGAATTCCTCTAATTTTTCGAATTCCAAAGAAAAAGGATACAAACCTTATCTCGGTGTTACCATGTCCTATGACTTGTCGCAGAAAAGCACCATCGGGTTGTCGTTCATGGAGAAATTGACGGTTTCGAAGAATAACAATTTTACACATACGAAAACCGTTGATGCAGTGGATGCCGTGTCAGAGATTTCTACGAACAGGGCTTACCGTACGCCCCTGGGGACAAAGACTGATGTGACCTTGTACTATTATCTTACGACAGACAAACGAGGCGGTGGATTGGACGTCAGTTTGAACTATGTCAACAATTATGCCCCTACCCGTGATACGATGACTTATGTCTGTACAGCGGAAATCTTAAAATCATACGTCCCGTTTGTCCAGAATGTAGGCTCTTCTATCAATGCTTGGCAGGCTGACGCAAAATATAAACTGAATTTTTCAGATGGTTCTCGCCTGTCTTTCGGGGCGCGATGGAATTCCTCCCGTACTGACAATGACTTGTATCGTGCTGAATTGAAGGATGGTGCCTTTGTTCGTGATGAAGGACAAAGCAATCGTTTCATATATGATGAAATGGTGTCGGCCATATTTATGAAATATGACCGTCAGTGGAATAATGTACTGAGTACCACTATCGGTCTACGGGGCGAATACACGCATTCCAAAGGTGATCAGCGTACGACGGATGAAGTGTTCAAAAAAGACTATTTCAACCTTCTTCCCAATGTCAGTTTGAATCTTAATATGGCCGAAGGCAAACATATCATGGGGCTGGATTATGCTCCGTCTATGTTCCGTGCTCCTTACAGTATCTTGAATCCTTTCAAGGTATGGATTTCGTCCAATACCTATCAGGTGGGCAATCCAGACTTAAAGGGTGCATTCAATCATTATCTGACATTTCGATATACTTTGTTCCAAAACTATACGCTTTCAGCAACGGGTATCTGGTCACCGTATACGTTTGCTGATTTTACAACGTCCGACGGACAGAACAATACGGTCATGTCACATCGTAAGTTTGGCAAGAGCAATGATTATGAAATCAATTTATCCGGCAGCCAAAGCTTCCTCAAAGGGCGTCTGCGTATTTGGGCCTATGTCAGTGCCTATTAACATAATTACGACATCGACGTGCAGAATGTGCAGAGTACGAGTCATGGATGGCGTCTCATCACTATGGAGAATGTGTCGGGGTATTTTGAGAAGGATTATACCTCAGGCATCTCTGTTGATCATATATGGGAAGGACGCCATGTCGAGCCGCAACGTGTAGATGCCCCCAATCATTATCTGTCAGTTTCTTTATGGAAGACGTTCAAGTGGAATGGACATTTGGAATTGGGTTTCAGTACCATACTTCCTTCCACACTCATGCAGTCTTATGATACGCCCACCTATCGGTATGTTTCCCGCTCGCTGGGGTCGGAGGCTACGGTAAGTGTCACTTATTCTCAACGTTTCGGCAAGAAAAAAATCAAGGATGCCAAAGGACATTTAGGGAATTCTTTCTCGGGAAGAATGTAGCAAGATGATGTGCATTTCTTGTATTTTGTGCGATAAATGTCTCTTGTTTGTAGTGTTCGTTGTTTTTTTTGTAAAAAAACTTGTTGCGATAGAAAAATATCTGTATATTTGCGATATCCATAAGGCAATGCATGAAAATATTGTCAATGGAAACTCATTGTCTTCCATCTTCGGATGAAGATTTATTGTTAAACCACAAAACATAAAACTATGGACAAAAACAGAATTGTCAAGTTTCTTGATTCCTTAGAGGAACGGGGAATAATGGCTCCAGGACAACAATCTTTCGTATTGAGAGCAGAAATGGATGGTGTCGTAGCAGGAAGCAATCTTTTGACTTGTACTAATCGTAGTGCGGAATCCTGTACGGGAAAAGACAATGCTAACAATAAATGCACTAATATAGGAAAGGAAGCTTGTGTAGGTAGTACTAATAATGAATGTGACAATCCTTTGGTAGATACAACGATTATGAATTTGCTGATTTTCGCATGTAAGAGTGATACATGATTGTTGATATTTCGAAAAAGAGTCCTTGCTGACATATTGGTGAATATTCTTATATATGCATTTGTGATATCGTCGGTTGCTCGTTATGAATGTTAGGCAATCGACGAGATTTGATTCAACGTAAGTGACTTTTTATTGTCACCAAAAAAACTCAGAATTTTATGAAACGATACTTATCCTTAATTATAACTTTTTTGTGTTTGGCGGTCGTTGCGTTTGCACAGTCTTCAAAAACTTTGTCGGGTGTTGTTGTTGACGAAAAGGGTAATGCAATAGAAAGCGTTGTCGTTTCATGGTTGGCTTTGCCCGATAGCACCCTTATTGTGAATGGTATAAGCGATGCAACGGGGCATTTCTCGCTGCAATCTACAAAATCGACTCCAGATAGTAGTGTGGTTGTATTGACGTGTATTGGATATTCTCGCTCTGTAGTTGCAGTTGATGCGAAAAGCGGCGCTGATCTTCGCGCTGTGTTGCAAGAAACCTCTCATCATCTTGAGGGCGTTACCGTGACGGCCAAATCTACATTAAAGGGAGTACCCGGAGGGTATGCCTTCACGCCTGGCGGCGCTGACCTGTTGCTGCCCGATGGAAACGAACTCTTGAAGAACGTTCCGATGCTCAGTGGAAAATTCGGTTCATACAAATTGCTTGGCAATAAAAATGCAAAAGTCTACATTAATGGCAAAAATCCATACATGGATGCCAGTATGATACATGATCTGCTGATGAATGTAAAGCCGTCTGATATAGAGCGTGTGGAGTTGATCTTCAATCCAGGAAGTTCGCAAAGTGGTTCGGATAAAGATGGTATCCTGAATATCGTGTTGAAACGCCGCCCTGATTTTGGTTTTAATGGTAGTATATATTTGATGGGGGTCTACAAAAACAAGCATGCCTCCAACAATGATGGCCTCAACCTTACATATTCTCGAGGAAGATTTCGGGTGACAAGCAGTTTCTCTTTTGAAGAATGGAATCGCTATACTAAGGCCGATACCCAATATGATTACCTCGATACCCAAGCAAAATCTATCCTTTTCTCGGCTTCCAAAGACAAGTCGTACGCCCCTTATGTCGCCGTATTGGCCTCGTATGATCTGACACAGAAAAGTACGATTGGTGTACGGGTGAGTGAGAATATGGAGATATCAAAGAATACCAGTTTTACTGATTCGAAAACTATAGATGCATCCAATATTGCTTCCGCGATAGCAACAAACAGAATCTGTCGTACCCCCTTCAGTTCCAAGACAAATGCGACCTTGTATTATTATTACAAGACCGACAAGATGGGTGGCGGTTTGGATGTCAGTCTTGACTATAGCAATCGATATATGCCCACACGTGACACCATGACCTATGTTGGTACAGAGGAAGCGGTAAAGGCATATACTCCGTTTTTGCAGAATACGGACATGCGTATCAATGCATGGCAGGCTGATGTGCAGTACAAGAAAAATTTCAAGAATGCCTCAAGTCTGTCGTTCGGTGCGCGTTGGAATTCAACCCGTACCGACAAAGATCTTCTCCATGCAGACCTGTCGAACGGCAATTATGTGCGCGATGACGGACAGAGCAACCGTTTTATATACGATGAAATGGTATCGGCCCTATTTGTGTCTTATAATCGTGTGTGGAATAAAGTGATAAGTTCGTCAATCGGACTGCGTGGTGAGCACACCCATATTCAAGGCGACTTGCATACCACCAATGAGGTTTTCCGCAACAATTATTTTAACGTTCTGCCCAATGCCAGTTTGGGTATCACTTTGGCCGATGGCAAGCATATGTTGGGATTGGATTATTCTTCCCGTTTGTTCCGGCCTTTCTATCAATTCTTGAATCCTTTCAAGATATGGACTTCGGCCACCACTTATCGGATGGGTAATCCTGATTTGGAGGCGACCTATACACATTCATTGGATTTTCGTTATATACTATTGGGAAAATACGCTCTTGCATTGTCAGGCATGTGGTCGCCGAAATCTTTTGCCGACTTTACGACGTCTGACGGACAAAACAATACAGTCGTTTCCTATCGTACATTCGGTCGGCAGCGCTACTTTGAGGCAAAACTGGCAGGACAACAAAGTTTCTTGAGGGGACATCTTCGCGCCTCAGCCAATGTAGGAGCGGGTTATCATAACTATAAAATCAATGTGCAGAATGTTGAGAGTATAAAGCATGGATGGCAGTTCACTGTTAACGGGTCTGTAAATGCCTATTTGGGTAAACTCTACAAGTCTGGAATAACCGCTTACTATTTATGGCAAGGACGCCATACGGAGGCGGCGCGTGTGGATAACGCAGGTCACTATCTTTCAGTTTCTGCTTGGACCATTTTCAAATGGAATGGGCAATTGTCATTGTCGTATAGTGTAAACATTCCCGGCGATTATACTTATACATTCGATTTGCCCAATTACCGTTACATATCACACTCACAAAGTGGAGCGTCAGAAATATCTGTCACATATGTCCAAACCTTTGGCAAGAAGAAGGTAAAGGATGCCAAAGGACATACTGGAAATTCCTTCTCTGGCCGAATGTAGTGTATTTGTATGATACGGGGGGTGATCTTTTACTCCCTGTATCATATATTGTCAAATACTGAAAATGTGTTCTTATGAGGTATAGTATATACAACACCATACTGAGGGTGAGTCCTGTTTATGGTTTGCTATACAACGCATTGTCAGACGAATATATCGTACTGAAGAATGAACCGTTCGAAATCTTGCAGTCGACGGATGCCAATGCACTGCAGTCATCTTCTCCCTCATTGTATCAGCAACTGTTTGACGCCAAAGCCATCGTTGCCGACGACACTGACGAGGTGGAACAGGTGCGTGCCCTCATACGCAGTGTAGACGAGGACGATACCTGTTTTCATCTGCATGTCAATCCGACGGTAGACTGCAATTTCCGCTGTTGGTATTGCTATGAAAACCATGTCCGTGGGTCAAAGATGTCGGAAAATACCCGTTTGGCGGTGGAACGGCTGATTGACAATATCGTTGCTGAGCACCGACATTTGCAAGTCTTCGACCTTTCTTTCTTTGGTGGCGAACCGCTGATGTACTTTTCTCCTGTTGTCCGGCCGCTGATGGATCATCTTGAGTCGGTCTGTCGGAAAAGGGAGATAGAACCAGCGTTCCAGTTCACGACTAATGGCTATTTGTTGTCTGACGTGATGGTGCGCTATTTCGAGGGAAAGAACGTTACGTTTCAAATCACGCTTGACGGATATCGTGACCACCATGACAAAACCCGCTTCCCTGCTGCGGGCGGCGGGTCGTTCGACCGCATCGTGTCGCACATCAAGACCTTGGCGCGGCACGGGCATATTGTCGTTCTCCGTATCAACTATACGAGTGATATTCTTGATGGTGTAGGTCATATCTTAGGCGAGTTCGATGATTTGGAACAGGAAACCCGTGCCCTTATCAGGGTCGATTTTCAGCGGGTGTGGCAGGACGATGGAAAGTCGGCCAATGAGAACGGCGTTGAGGAAAAGGTATACGGACTGATACGCGAGTTCCGCCGCAGTGGGTTTGATGCCAGCAGTGCCAGAACGGTAGACCGGGTACGTTGCTCCTGCTATGGTGACAAGCGCAACTATGCCTTGGTCAACTATGACGGCAACGTCTTTTGTTGCACCGCCCGTGATTTTACCGAGGCCAATCGCGCGGGTGTGCTGACGGAGGACGGACATCTGCGTTTCGACCATGACGAGAAGGAACGGCGGATGAAGTCGAAATTTTCCCGCCCCGTATGTTCCCACTGTCGCATCGCTCCGATTTGCGGCGGTGGCTGCACGCAAAAGGCCGTAGAGGTGCCCGCCGATGGCCGCTGCCTCTATGGTTATACCGATGCAAGCATCGACGATAGGGTGCTTGAACGTTTTGACTATCGGTATGCCGTGCAAAATTTGTGTATGACTCCTTGACGAAACCTATGCCACGTATCACCGCCTATCAACAACTGGAACATTCCGACTGCGGTATCACCTGTATCCGTATCATCGCCAAGTATTACGGTAAGGAGATACCGCTTGGCGTACTGCGTGAGATGTGTGATGCCAGCCGTATGGGTATTTCCATGCGCGACATCGTACACTGTGTGCGCTCGCTCGGATTTGAGGCGGAGGCCGTCAGAATAGATATGGCAGCGGTGGAGCGGATGCCGTTGCCGGCCATTCTCTATTGGGATCAGCGTCACTATGTGGTACTCTACAAGATGAGCCGTGACGGCCAGCGCTTTTGGATTGCCGATCCGGCGCGGGGCAAAGTCCGGATGTCGCGCGAGGAGTTTCTCCGGCATTGGCGGTCGCACGACGATGGCGTAGGACTCGCCGTGGTGCTTGACCCGACAGACGCCTTTCATGAGAAGCATTTTGCCAAGGGCGAAAACTGGGGGCATGGCTTGTGGCGCATGATGCGACGCGTGATGTCCGACCACCGATGGAGTTTCGCGTCCATTATCCTGATGACCATTGTCTCGATGGCGGCCGATGTGTTGCTGCCCATGATTTTCCAGCATACGATAGATGACGGTATCAACGGACGCGATGTCGGATTGGTGTGGATGCTCGTGGCCAGCCAGTTTCTGGTGTTCCTTGGCAGTTATGTGAGCAACAATGTCGTCAATCTGTTGCTTACCCGTGTCGGTCTGCGCATGAGCATACAGATGATGAACGAGTATTTGGGTAAACTCATCCGGCTGCCCATCTCCTTCTTCGACCGCAAAGTGAACTCCGATCTCATACAGAAACTCGACGATCAAAACCGCATCAAGAATTTCTTGGTCTCCATGCCCGAAACCACCTTCTTCACCGTTATCAATCTGGTGGTGTTTTCGGTCATGCTTGTCTACTACAGTGGTCTTGTGTTCCTTGTATTCCTTGCTGCAACGGCCCTTTCGTTCGGATGGACACGACTGCATCTGCGGCGGCGCAAGGCCATCGACTATGCCTATTTCTCCTATTCGGCAGAAAACCGCAACAATGTGTACGAACTGGTCAATGGCATGCAGGAGATAAAGGTCAACAATGCGCAGACTACGCGTGTCGCTGCCTGGAATACTGTTCAACAGAAGATCAACCGTCTCTCCATGCAGTCGGCCCTGACCAATCTCTCCATCAGCGGTGGCAATACGTTTTTTGTCCGCATGAAGGATATCCTCATCACGGGTATCTGTGCCACTATGGTGATACGTGGCCGTATGACCATCGGCGAGATGATGACCATCAGTTACATTGCCGGGCGGCTGGCCGGACCGTTCTCCAATATCATCGACTCGGTGAGTACCGTGCAGGATGCGGCCATGTCTTACGAGCGTATCGATGAAATCATGAATCGTCCGCAGACCGATACCCCCACAATCAAAGCCCCGGATGAGGGCGTGGACATACGGTTTGAGGATGTGTCTTTCAAGTATCCCGGATCGTTCTCCCCCTATGTCATTGATGGATTTTCGGCCGTCGTCCCCACGGGAAAGACCACAGCCATCGTAGGGGCCAGCGGATGCGGCAAGACAACGCTTGTCAAACTCATGCTCGGTTTTTATGTGCCGCAGCGCGGTCATGCCTATGTGGGGCAGACCGATATGGCCGATCTTGACCGCGACGACTGGTTGCGTCACTGCGGGGTGGTGATGCAGAACGGTTATATCTTCAGCGGATCAATACTCGACAATATTGCCTTGGCCGATGCCAAGCCCGACCTTGAACGGGCACGCGAGGCGGCGCGTATTGCCTGTATCGACGATTTCTTCGACGATCTCCCCATGGGCTACCATACCAAACTCGGCGTGGCCGGTATAGAACTGAGTGGCGGACAAAAGCAACGCCTTTTTATCGCTCGCGCCGTGTACAAGAACCCTCAGGTGCTGTTTCTCGATGAGGCCACCTCTTCGCTCGATGCCAACAATGAGGCGCTGATTGTACACCGTCTTGCCGAATACAACAAGGGCCGTACCGTTGTCGTGGCCGCCCACCGGCTGAGTACGGTACGCCATGCCGACAATATCATCTATATGGAAAAAGGGAAGATTGCGGAAATGGGAACGCACGAGGAACTTGTCGCGCGTCGTGGCCCCTATTTCCGCTTGGTGAAGGAACAACTCGAATTGGGCGAGTAGTCTGTTCGTTCTTGCCCCTCGCGGTTTTACGGCATCGCCTGGTAGAGGGCTATCTGCGCCGCTACCTTGTTGTACTCATTCTGCAACTGCGACATCTGGGCGGAGAGGAGGTTTTCCTGGGCCGTCAACACTTCGAGATAGTTGCTGCTGCCATTCTGCTGGAGCAAACGGGTGGATTTCACTGTGCGTTCCAACGCCTTTACTTGATTTTCCAAGAGTGACGACTTGTCGTTGTAGGTCTGGGCCTGCGTCAGGGCATTATTCACCTCCACGCCTGCGTTCAGCAGGGTTTGGTGGAACTGGAGACGTGCCTCCTCCTGCTGGCTTTTCTTGATGGCGAGGTTGGCCTTCAGTTTTCCGTTATGGAAGATGGGCTGGGTGAGTGATGCGATGGCTTCGAGAAGTATTTTGCCCGGGTTCACGATGATGCCCGAGGAGTTGGTCCATCCTAAAGTGCCCGAGAGGGTGAGGGAAGGGTAGAAGGCTGCCCTTGCCTCCTTGGTGGCATAGAAGGCTGCAGCCAGATTGGTTTCGGCTTGGCGCACGTCCGGACGGTTGGCAAGTCTTTGCAAGGGGATGGCTTGGGGGAAGTCGAGGTTGAGTCCGGCGCTCAGATTCTCCCAACCGGGTGTGATCACCACCGAGCATGTGCTGTCGCCGACGAGAACCCGGATGGTGTTCACGGTTTCCCTCATCTGCTGCTGCAAGTCAAGCACCGTCGTCTTGACCTGTTCTCTGCTTGCCTCGGCCCCCGACACGGCGGCATCGGTGTATTGCCCTTCTTCCATAAATGCTTTCATCGTCCGCACGGTCTCGTCCCAAATTTCTACAGACCGACGCGCCAAGGACAACTGGGCGTTGAACGAGGCGTATTGGTAATAGGAACGTGCAATGTTCGCTATCAGATTCACTTGCACGGCCTGTTGATAGGCTTTGCTGCTCTCTACGAGCATTTTCGACTGCTGTTTGGCGTTCTTCAGCCGTCCAAACAGATCCGCCTGCCAGCTTGCCTGCAAGGGCAATGAGTAGGTCTTCACGGCTTGGCTTCCCCCGAAGGTGCTGATGCCGGCAGTCGGCGAGAAAGCCAGGGACGGTAGAAAAGCCAGACGTGCTGACTTTAAGGTGGCCTCGGCCTGGTCGATGCGAAGACGGGCCACGTTCAGGTCGGTATTGTGCTCCAATCCTTGCGCTATCAGTTGCTTCAATTGTCCGTCTACAAAGATGCTGCGCCAGGAATCCGCATCGAAAGCGTATTCCTCGGATACCGGGTTGACGGAAGAAAAAGGACCTTGGCCCGGTACCGGGGCGCCCGATACACTCGATGCGCCCCAGCCCAAGGCCATGCCCAGCAATATACAAACAAGGTAACAATTATTTCTCATCATCTTTTGTTCTTCTTTGCGATTATAAATTTGCCATGTTCTGCTACGGTCTGGGCGTCCACCTCCTCGTGCAGCGGAGTGCGCACATACTTCTCCTGCATCCACTGGAATACGATGAAGAAGACGGGCACCACGAAGACCAGTGCCAGTGTGCCGAAGAGCAGT
>CAVFEZ010000054.1:0-19824 GCA_963621665.1 Akkermansia muciniphila
TTGGCACCCCGTTTTAGGGGCATATTCGGCATGAGGGACTTTTTCAGTGCCCTCACTATAGCGTAG
The DNA here is from genome assembly GCA_963621665.1 of Akkermansia muciniphila. GTDB lineage: Bacteria > Bacteroidota > Bacteroidia > Bacteroidales > Bacteroidaceae > Prevotella. Next base: position 67 of record CAVFEZ010000054.1, read on the forward strand.
GGGCAGGCCCCTACGTTTTACGTATTTATCTCAAACGATGCCCCTGTAAGGGGCGCATAATTCATTGTAAGAGATTGAAATATGCGCCCCCTACAGGGGCTATGTTTATGATTCCGAGGAAAGATAGGGCCGAGGCCCTATCCTGTAATCTGCGCCCCTTACAGGGGCAACGAATAGCGAATCGCGCAATGGCCAAAAGTAAGCCACAAACATCAAAAATCTTTGTAACGGGGAGATATTCAATGTATTACAATATTATATGAAATTTTTACCGGACACTAATAACTTTGAATATTTCTAAGGCGCGCGTGAATTTGACGGGATGGTGCAAATATCTGCGACGTGGAGCACGCCGCCCATTTTTTTGCAGTCGGAAGAACATGGGTGTGGGGACGTGTCACAGTCCCCAGTCGGAAAGCGACATGGAGGCTTCCACCTTTTTCTCGATATCGTCGGGAAGTGAAGGGAAGAAGTCGATGCCGGTGATGCGTTCCACCTCGTCGACGGTGTTGGCGTAGTCGCCCTTCGGCCGGTTGCCGTCGCCGTTCTTGTAGATGAAGCCGATGGCTTTCGGCGTACCCTTGGTGCAGAGTATCACCTTGAAGAAGGCTTCGGGTACGGTGACATGGTTTTTGCCGATGGTCTTGTGTTTGCCTTTGTAGAGTATCGGGCCGCAGACGATGTAGAGGTCGCCGTACTCCTTGGCCCAGCGGCGGCAGGCAAGTTCCATCTCGTTCCAGTCGCCGCGGTTGAGGCTGGGGGCCTGCGGGCAGATGTTGGTGAAGAGGAACGACTCGGTCATGGCCGCCTTGCTCCATTTGTTGTCGCCGGCCGGGCACATGTGTCCGCGGTCGTAGCCCGAACTCCGGTAGTCGGTGTCGGTGGCGCGGGGTGAGGGCACGTCCTCGTCTTCCTGAAAACTGATGCCTCCTCGTTTTTCATTGCCGTCGGCGTGGGCGGCCGTGAGATGCCAGGCCACCCAGTTGGGGAGTAAGGTCGTGTGGTTGTACGACACGGTATAGCCTGTGCGGTGGAGTATCTGTTCGGAGGAGGTGGTGAGGGGTGCGGGTATCTCAAGTCCGTCGGCATCCGTCTCACTGTCGGCCGGTGAGGATGTGCCGGTGTCTGACCGACTGTTGTCTGTCAGGGTGGCCACGCTCTTTCCGAGGACTTGGCCGAGGTTGCTACGGTCGCGTGAAGTGCAGCCGACGCACAGGATGACGGACAACAGGAGCGGAAGAATGATTCTTGGGGAGTATCGGTGTGGTGTGTGCATAGTGTTGTGGAAAAAATGGTTGATGCGCAAAGTTATACAAAAAAACCGGAACCGCCGCATGGCCGGGCCGTACAAAAATGCCTTGGAAAACCCTGCGAAAAAAGTTGGGGGAAAAGTCCGGACAAAAAAAGAGAGACGGACAACGTTTGCTGCATGGCAGTCCGTTGCTCGTCTCTCTTATATGATGTGTATCAAAATTACATTCTTCGATGTTTTTCTACAAAGGCAGGTTGACACGGCCTTCGTTGTACATGCGCAGTCGGTCTACGCAGTATTTGCTGAACCTTTTGCCAAAGGCTTTACGGATTCTTTTTCCCATTTTTCTGTGTCCTTTCTTCTTTTTGTTGTTGCATACCTTTTTCTCATCGCCCGAAGCGGCTTTTGCTGCACTTGCCGTATGGCGGCCGGGGCTTGTCGCATCATCGATGCCGGAATCAGCAGAGGGCGCGGGGGCCGTTCATGTGGCTGATGCTGTACATCTCGAGCATGTTGCGGAAGTAGGCCCGAAACATTTTGCCCAATGTGCTTCTTGTTTGTTTTCTCATAATATTACCCTTTCTTTTTGTAAAACAATCTTTTTCCTGCATACCGTCGGGTGCATCTTCACACCCCGTTTCTCATTCTATTGAAGTTTTGAAGCGTTACATGATTTCGGGTGCAAAGATAATGCCCAGAGAAAAATCCGGGAAACAAAATCGGTGGAAAAACAAGCAAAATGGGCAATAAATTGACTTATATCAACCGAAATGACATAGGTCAACGGTTTTTGAGCCGGCTGTATTCGTCTACGCCGTACCACTGCGCCACGCGCACTGCCACAATGACGGCGACTGTTCCGGCGCAGTAGGTGGCACTGACGAGAAGGGCAAACAGGGCGATGGCGGTCAGTACGTCGGTGCCGCACATCAGGGCCGTCCATACCACATAGGGCGAGAGTCCCGCCACGGCAGCTGCCATCCTGTCAGCCCCGGGAAGCAGGGCCGACTCTACTGCCCGCCGGAAGAAGTGGTGCAGGGCCTCGGCGTGGGTGGCGCCGTTGCCCAGAAGGTAGAAATAGAGTTGGGAGTGCTTGCGCAGGCCTGTGTAGTATACGCCCAGTGCGCGACCGCAGGTCACCGTGGCGCAGCCGGCCATCATGCCCATGACGGGTACGAGGTAGCGGGTCTGAAACATACTTTCCGTACCGGCCAATGCACCCAGCGTGCACAGTCCCACTGCGACAACACCTGCGCACATGCCCGCCACTACGGGTACAAATCCGGTGCGTGTACCGACTCTTGCGCGTACCACGGCCACCAATGTGGAAAAGATGATGGCCAGAAGTACGAAGAGCACGTTGAGCAGGACGTTGTCCTCACGGAACAGATACCACAACAGGCCTCCCTCCGCTACCATTAGAAGTACCGTGCGGAGCGCGGCTTTCCATATACGGGGAAGAAAACGGATGTGTAGTGCGGCTGCCGTGGCCAAGGGTACGGCCAAAAACAAGGCGGCGAAAAGCAGTGTGTATAGTGTCAACTTCATATCTTGTCCTTGTGGTGTTCTGTCGTGTTGCTACTGAAAAGGCGTATGGTACGGTCGCACACCGCCAGTAGGTGCGCATCGTCTGTGACGACAAGTACCGATGACTGGGCGAATGTGTCGCTGCGCAGAAATCTGGTTACCAACTGCGAGCGGGTGTCGTCTTGACGGGAGGTGGGCCGGTCGAGCAGTATAATGGGGCGTTTCGACATGGCCGCCGCAGCCAGCAGGATGCGCTGCACCACGTCTGCCGCCACTTCGCGGAGCGGCAGTGTGTAGGTGTCGGGGGCAATGTCGAGTTCGCGCCAGTATACGTTGAGGTCGTGCTTGCGGAACGGGTTGTCGGTGCTGGACTTGAGGAGAAATACTGATTTGGCCATTTCCTCCACGGTGGCAAACGGCATGGAGAAATCGGCCGGAAGGTAGGTCATGTCGCGCCGGAAGAGATGGGCGGAAGGCGGGAATATGGGTTCGCCGTCGACCGATACATAGCCTTGCGCAAGCGGTTCGAACCCGAGAATGGTCCGGAGTACGGCCGTGCCGTCGTCTGCATTGTCCGGCACAAGGGCGACGGTCTCGCCCGGGCGGACAATAAATGAGAGTGGGCTGGATGCTGTGGCATCTACGCCGGGCAAAACTCCATCCTTGATTTCTAATGTAGACATAACAACCGCCCTAAAAAGAAAGCGACGGGTCCGCGGTCTTGTCCGACCCGGTGTCCGTCGCCTATCTATGGTTTGTAAAATATTATTTCTTCTTGGTCTCGCCAGTCGACAAGTTGGACTTGTAGGCCTTGTTCAGTCCGGCAATCACGTCCTTGGTGATGTCGTGCGACTTGTCGGCGTAGAGAATGTTGTCGCCGGCCTTGCTCAGGATGAGGCTGAACTTCTTGTCGCGGTTGTAGGCGGCGAGGAAGTGGCTGATGCTGTCGCGCAGGGCGTTGTTGTACTTTTCGGTCTCAGCCTGGAACTCGGAGCTCAGACGCTGGTTGAGGGCGTCGAGGTCGCTGCTCTGGCGCTGCAGCTGTGCCTGTATGCTCTGTGCCTGTTCGCGGGTATAGGCGTTCTGCTGCACTTTCTGCTGGAAGTTGGAGGCAGCGGCCTGCAACTGCTGCTGCTTCTGGCTGAGGGTATTTTGTATGTTCTGTCCTTTCTTCTGCAGGATGAGCGAGTATTCCTTGCAGAAGGTGTATTGGGTCATGATGCTGTCTACCTCGACAAAGGCAATCTTTGTAGATGTGGGGGCAACTTCAGTCTTGGCGTCCTCCTTGGAGTCGACCTGGGGCTGTGATTTGTCGCACGATGTCATTGCCAGTGCGGCTACGGCAGCCACGGCGAATGTACCGAATGAGTGTTTCTTGTTCATCTTGTATCTGTTTTTTTTATTCTTTTCTGTTGCTTTGGAGGAAACTCCGTGCCTCTGTTGTTCAGGGGCTTGTAGCTGATGGTCAGTAGGCTTTGTTCTTCTGCCGTGCCTCCCGGTCCTGGTCGATGACGCAGTGTATGCCGCGCGCCTTCATGCCGGGATTGTCGTGGATGTGCTGCGAGGAGAACTCGCCGTTGCGGCGGAACAGCACCTTTACGCTCAGCAACGCAAACGCAATAGCAATTATTAACACGGTGAGGAGCAATGTTTCTATCATTTTTATTACTTTTGTGCGTGCAAAGATACGGCAAAAAACTGAGTAGGCGAAGCAAAAGGTTACTTATTTGGAGCGTCTTTGCAATAAAAAGTATTCTTTGTAATAAAAAGTATTAAAGGCGGGCACGGGAAATTCCCGCCGCAAACAAACAGCAACATACATCATGAACAAAAACGAACTGAAACCTGCCCGCGTGTTCGAGCAGTTTGACAAAATCAACCAGATACCCCGTCCCTCGAAGCATGAGGAGAAGATGATTGCCTATCTTCAGGAGTTCGGCAAGAGCCACGGACTGGAGACCGAGACCGACGAGACCGGAAACGTCATCATCCGCAAGCCTGCAACACCGGGCTACGAGAACCGTCCGACCGTCATTCTGCAGAGCCACATGGACATGGTGTGCGACAAACTGGTCGACGTGGAGATCAATTTTGCCGAAGACCCCATCGAGACCTATATCGACGGCGACTGGCTCAAGGCCAAGGGCACTACCCTCGGTGCTGACGACGGTATCGGTTGCGCCATCGAACTGGCCATCCTCGACAGCGACGACATCGAGCACGGACCCATCGAGTGTGTCTTCACCCGCGATGAGGAGACCAGCCTCACGGGTGCCATGGGCATGAAGGCCGGATTTATGAAGGGCGACATGCTCATCAACCTCGACTCCGAGGACGAAGGACAAATCTTCGTGTCGTGCGCAGGCGGCAGAACCACCCAGGCCAAGTTTGCCTTCACCCGCGAAGAGGCTCCCGCAGGACACTTCTTCATCAGTGCATCGCTCAAGGGACTCAACGGCGGACACTCCGGCGACGACATCGAGAAGAAGCGTGCCAACGCCATCAAGATACTTTCCCGCTTCCTCTATCTCGAGCAGGACAAGACCGACCTGCGCCTTGTCTCGTTTGATTCGGGCAAGATGCACAACGCCATCCCCCGCGACGGACGCATCGTGTTTGCCGTGCCCGCCGCCGACAAGGAGACCGTACGCGCCGACTGGAACATCTTCACCGCAGAGGTGGAGGACGAATTCCATGTGACCGACACCACGATGGTGTTTGCCATGGAGAGCACCGACGCCGCACCTGTGCTGCCCGCCGTAGTCAGCCACAATCTGATTCTGGCCCTGCAGGGTATCGACAACGGTGTGTTCGCCATGTGCCAGGACGAGGCCCTCGCCTGGATGGTGGAAACCTCAAGCAATGTGGCCAGCGTTGTCACCAACGAGAGCGATGTGTTCATCGTCACCTCGCAGCGTTCCAACGTGATGAGCAACCTCACCAACGAGTGCAACACCATCCGTGCCGTGTTCCAGCTCGCCGGTGCCGAAGTGATGACCAGTGAGGGTTACCCCGCATGGAAGATGAACCCCGACAGCCGTCTGACCAAGGCCGTCGTAGACTCCTACAAGAAACTCTTCGGCAAGGATCCCGTTGTCAAGGGCATACATGCCGGACTCGAGTGCGGCCTCTTCTCCGAGCGTTACCCCAACCTCGACATGGTGTCTTTCGGACCGACTCTGCGTGGTGTGCATACCCCCGACGAGCGTCTGTACATACCTACCGTGCAGATGGTATGGGATCATCTGCTCGACATCCTCAAGAACGTAGAGTAAAACTGTCAGTGTAGCGACATTCCATCGCCTATATATAAGCCCCGCATCGATACCCATAGGTTTTCGGTACGGGGCTTTTCTGTGTTTTTATTCTTGAGTCATGGTTTTGTCTCATTCAGGTATCGGCTCACGGGAATGTAGTGCGAATCCTTGATCTCGCCGATGACGATGACGCTGTGCAGACTGCCGATGCAGTCGATGTTGCCGAGCGTGTTGAGCATGAAGTCCTGATAGTCTTTCATGTCGTGTGCGTAGACCTTGATCTGAAAGTCGTAGTCGCCCGTCGTATTGTAGCACTCCGTGATCTGGTCTATGGTCTGCACGGTGTCCATAAACTGCTGTATGAGGTCGTGCGTGTGCTGCTTGAGACGGATGTTGCAGAGCACGATGACGTTGTGGCCGAGTTTGTGGTGGTCGGCCACGGCCGTGTAACGGGTGATGTATCCTTCGCGCTCGAGCCGCTTCTGCCGCTCGAATACTGGGGTGGGGGAGAGGTGCACGCGTGCCGCAAGTTCCTTCACGGTCAACCGCGCATTCTGTTGCAACAGCCGCAGGATACGGATGTCTGTCTCGTCCAGATATTCTTGATGCGCCATAATGGTTTCTCTTTTCTTTTGTTGTTTTGTAGAAAAATATTCTATGAAATATGCTTTTGTTGTTGCAAATATAGCATATATTTCCGAATTTGACAAAATATTTTGCTGGCAGATGTTCTCTGCATACCTTTGCACCCGTCAAGCATTTGAATAACGCAAAAAAATATACACTATGAGCAACAATTCCACTATCCACGCCCCCTTCCGCGCCGACGTTGTCGGCAGTTTTCTCCGTCCTGCAGAACTCAAGGAGGCCCGGGCAAAATACGAAAAGGGAGAAATCTCCGCAGCCGGTCTCCGGGCAGTAGAAGACCGGCTGATAGCCGATCTCATCAAGAAGCAAAAGGCACACGGGCTGCGGGCCATCACCGACGGCGAGTTTCGTCGCAGTTACTGGCACCTCGACTTCATGTGGGGACTGAACGGCGTGGAGCATATCGAACTGGACCACGGCTACCAGTTTCATGGTGAGGAGACAACCAAGGGCTCGCTCCGTCTGACAGGAAAGATCACGGGGGAGAACCATCCCTTCATCCAAGACTTCAAATATGTGCAGCAGTTTGAAGAGGAGGGTATCGTCGCCAAGCAGACCGTTCCCGCTCCGGCACAGTTTTTGGCCGAACTCTTCAGAGGCGACAATGCCAAGAATACGCGTGCCTACTATCCCAACACCGAAGAGCTGATCACCGATATTGCCAAGGCCTACCATACCTTCTTTCTCGAAATCTATGAAGCCGGATGCCGCACCATACAACTCGACGACTGCACCTGGGGCATGATTGTCGACGATGACTTCTGGAAACAGATGGCCGGAAGCGGTTTTACCCTGGAGCATGAGGCACTGCAATACCTGAAGGTGAACAACCTCGCCCTTGAGAATCTGCCTTCCGACCTTGTCGTCAATACTCATGTGTGTCGTGGCAACTACCATTCCTGCTATGCCACGAAGGGTGCCTACGACCCAGTCGCTCCCTATCTCTTTGCCAAGGAGAATGTCGGTGCCTTCTATCTGGAGTACGACGACGACCGTTCCGGTACGTTTGAACCGCTTTCCCAGGTGTCGGGTGAGAAGAAGGTGGTGCTCGGGTTGGTCACGACCAAGTCGCCTGTGCTCGAAGACCGTGCCACGGTCATCGCCCGCATACACGAGGCAGAGAAGTACGTTCCCCTCGACCGGCTCTACCTCAGTCCGCAATGCGGTTTTGCATCGTGTGAGATCGGCAACAAACTGACCGAGGAGGAGCAGTGGTCCAAGGTAGACCTCGTGGTCAGTATCGCCAAGGAAGTTTGGGGAGAATAATAAAGGAGAGGAAAAGTTTTTTTTCTTGTTATCCCAAGAGGCAAAACAAAAGCGTGTCCTCAAACCGATCTGGTTTTGAGGACACGCCTTTTTCGTTTGTCGTCAATTGATTTATTGTCAATTATTTCTGGTCGAGCGTTTCGCGTATCATCTGCTGCAGGCTGGCGAAGTGGGCACGGCTGGCGGCATCGCTACTGTGGGCGGCTGCAAGTTTGGTGCGTACTGTGCGCAGGAAGTAGTAGAGATAGGTGCGGGCGTCGCCCTTGGCCTTGGGATAGGAGCTGATGGCAGCATTCACCATCTCGGTCTGCAGGTAGCGGCGGTAGGGTGTGACCTTTGCACCGGTGGAGGTCTCACGGAACACCTTGTTGGTCAGGTCGGTGACGTACTCTTCTGGCTGATAGGGGTCAGTGCCGTAGGCGTACTTGGCCAGGTTGGTGAACATCGTGGGGGCTACCAGTGTCTTTGCTGCGGTAGAGGCGATGGGCTTGATGAGTTCGAGCGGACTGTTCGACAGACGGCTGACATAGTCTTCGGCGATCAGCCATGTGGGTTCGGTGAACACGTTGCGGTCGAGGTATTCCAGGGCTTCCTTCTGGCGGGCCTTGGTCTCGGGTTCGTAGACGGCACCTTCCTCCTCAACGCTCTTGTAGGTGGTGTAGACACCGCCGATATTGCGGAGCACGTGGCCCTCGTAGCGGCGGAACTGGCCGATGACGTTGGAGTAGACACTGCGCAGGTTGTCGTTCATGTCGCCCTCTTCGTAGGTCCATTCGGGCAGAGCCTTGACGATGCGGCGAAGGTTTTTCAGTCCATACTCGGAGGCGCGCATGGCGTTGTCGCCGAGGTCCTCGGTCTGTGCCGAGGGGTTGTTGTCGCGGCCCTCGCCGCCAAACCAGTAGCGGCGGCCCTTCTTGAGTTGGGCGATGACCTGCTTGTTGAGTACAAGTTGGTCTTCCTTCTCGTCCTTGGTGTCAAAGATGGGTTTGTATCCCCACTCTATGGCCCACTTGTCGTAGTCGCCGATGCGGGGGAAGATGCCGGCGTGTCCGATATTGTCCTCGGGCTGGGCGACATAGTTGAAGCGGGCGTAGTCCATGATCGATGACGTGTGGCCGTGGGCTTCTACCCATGCCTTGTCGCGCAGACTGTCGACGGGTGTGGCGCTGCTGGCGCCCATATTGTGACGGAGGCCCAGGGTGTGGCCGATCTCGTGGGAGGAGACGAAGCGGATGAGCTGGCCCATGAGTTCGTCGTCGAACTTCATCTTGCGGGCGTTGGCATCGATGCAGCCGGCCTGTATCATGTACCAGTCGTGCACGAGCTGCATCACGTTGTGGTACCAGCCCACATGACTCTCGATGATCTCGCCGCTGCGGGGGTCATGCACGTTGGGTCCGTAGGCATTGCTGATGGGTGATGCGAGGTAGCGGATGACGGAGTAGCGGGCATCCTCCATGCTCATGGTGGAGTCGTTGGGCCACTCCTTGGCTACGATGGCGTTCTTGAATCCGGCCTTCTCGAAGGCCACGTTCCAGTCGTTGACACCCTGTATGAGGTACGGACGCCACTGCTTGGGCGTGGCGGGGTCGATATAGTAGACGATCTGCTTCTTCGGCTCTACCAGTTCGCCGCGCTTCATCTTCTCGATGTCCTCGTCCTTGGGTTCCAGGCGCCAGCGGGTGATGTAGGAGATGTCCTTCACGCTCTGCTGGTCGTCGGAGAACGGCTGGTAGTAGTCGGCGAAATAGCCTACACGCTTGTCGAAGAGACGCTTGCGCATCGGGGTCTTCGGCAGCAGGACAAACGAGGTGTTCATCTCGAAGGTCACCGTACCGGTCTCCCGTCCCGACGAGATGCCTTGCATGAATGGCGAGGCCGGGGTCTTGTAGGAGTAGGTCTTCACGGTGTGTATCTCCGTGTTGATGGGGTAGGTGTTGATGGCCTTGATGTAGGAGCGGTCGGCGCTGAAACCGCCCAGGGAGAATTGCTTCTTGTTGGCTTCGCTCAGACTGATGGTCTGGTTGTCGCTGTTGAAGAACTTGCCGACCTCTATCTTGTAACACTTGTTGCCCAAAGAGTCTTTCTTGGTGGCTTCTATCTTGAAGGCACTGATGATAGGATTGCTGTCGCTCACCTTGACGGCACGGTAGATGGCCTGTGTGCTGTCGGCCACGGTGAGATAGGTCAGGCCGCGGAGCAGGAGTTTGTCGTCGGCCTTCTCCCAGTAGAAGGTCTGCTCGCTCACTTCCTCGCCGCCGTAGACACCGGCGCCGCTCGGCGTGGTCACATAGCGGGTGACGCCGAGGAAATCACGGTTGAGCAATGAGTCGGGAACGAGCAAGAACCACTTGTCCTTGTCTTTCTGTACGCCGAAGAGTCCCTGTCGCACGGGTGCTTCAGGCGCAGGCGTCTTCTTGTCCTTGTTCTTCTTCTTGGCATCGGCAGGAAGGCCGACGACCAAAGCCAAGGCAAGAAGCAATAATGTTTTCTTCATATCTTGATGTTTTAGGATATCCGCATTACACAATATCGGAATACGTCACTTGTTTGACATATTCCGTTCTTATTTTGTTGCAAAACTAAGAAATATATTGCAGAGATACGATAAAAGGCTATGGAAATGTACATCGGACAATGGAATTTTGTGTTATCTTTGCATATTGGACATTCTCCGCAAAGTCTGAAAAGAAGAAAAGATGAACAGAAAAGACAGGTACACCTATATTTTGCAGCACTTCCGCGAGCGGCATCCCGAGGTCAACACCGAACTGGAATTCTCTACGGTGTTTCAACTCCTGGTGGCTGTCGTGCTCAGTGCCCAGTGTACGGACAAACGGGTCAATGCCGTCACTCCGGCGTTGTTTGCCCGGTATCCCGACGCTCCGTCGATGGCGGCGGCAGAGGATTACGAGGTGTACGAATATGTGAAGAGCGTGTCGTACCCCAATGCCAAGGCCCGGCATCTGGTGGAGATGGCCCGGATGATTGTCGGCGAATTTGGTGGTGAAGTGCCCCAAAGTGCGGCCGACCTGATACGGTTGCCCGGTGTGGGCCGCAAGACGGCCAACGTGATACAGGCCGTCGCCTTCGGCAAGGCGACCATGGCGGTCGATACTCATGTGTTCAGGGTCAGCCACCGGCTCGGTCTGGTGCCGCGGACGGCCGATACGCCTTTGAAGGTGGAGCGCGAACTGATGCGCCATATCCCTACCGACGACATTCCCCGCGCCCACCACTGGCTTTTGCTCCACGGCAGGTATGTCTGCACCAGCCGCGCACCGCACTGCGACAAGTGCGGACTCGAACCGGTCTGTCCCAAGCAGATGGAGGGAAGCAAACTGTAGTTTTTTTCATGCAGCACAGATAATACTCCAATAGAAGAAAAACAAGGAAAGAAAAAATGGATACCCAGCGCATACTGCAATTTCTCAGCGACATCACCGTCAACAACAACCGCCCTTGGTTTGCCGAACACAAGGCGGAGTACGAGGCCGTGCGGGCCGACTTTGAGTCGGGCATCGCCAAGGCCATCGCCCGTATCTCCGCTTTCGATCCGAGCGTTGCCCATCTGACGGTCAAAGATACCACTTACCGCTTTTACCGAGACACCCGCTTCTCGCCCGACAAGTCGCCCTACAAGCGTCACCTCGGTGCCTATATCGCCGCCCATGGAAAGAAGGCCATGCATGGCGGCTACTACCTGCACATGGAACCCGGGCATTGTCTCGTGTCGTGCGGCAACTACTGTCTGCCGACCAATATACTCACGGCTTGTCGCAACGAAATCATGGCCAACATTGATGAATGGCGCGAGCGGGTGGAAACCCCGGAGTTCATCCGTCTCTTCGGTACGCCGGGATGCGGTGACTGGGATGCTGAAAAAGGTTTCGGCCTGGAGATGCTGAAATCATGTCCGTCGGGCTTCCCCCGCGACTATGAGCATATCGTCTACCTGCGGATGAAGGACTACTGCTGCTGGCACCGTGTGCCCGACGACTTCTTCGAGGGTGACGGCTGGACCGACCGCATGGCGGAAATACTCCAAGTGGGAAAACCGATGATGGACTTCATCAACAGTGTCATCGATGACTACGAATAGTTTTTTTTGATTTCTAAAAAACATAGAGGCGGGGTCTAAAAATGGCTTGCAATCTGGCAATGTCAATTTTAGAACCCGCCTCTATGTTTTGTCTGCGCTACTGTCGCTTCGACTTTGAATCGGCAAACCGCTTTCTGAGCCAATTTCTGACCGGCAGGTCATAATATCTCATACATACCCAGGCCAGCACGATGCTGCAACCGACGGTCAGCAGAGCCACGGGCCATGTTTCCTGCAGCGTGTACTGACGGGTTTTGATGAGCCAAAGGTAGAAGACGTACATCAGTGGGTAGTGTACGATGTACAAAGGGAAGGATATGTCGCCGAGAAACTTGCATACGCGCTGCGACACCTTGTCGGTCGTCTTGCCCGATGCGGCCATCCATACGAGCGTGGGGAAGATACCGATGATGGCAACGGCCTCGAACACACCGTTCCAACTGAGCGGTCCGTCTGAGGTGATGTACGGCACGTGGAAGAGGCAGAGCAGCACGATGGTGCATATCCAGAAAGCACCGCGTATCTTCATGGGCTTGAACAGACGGGATACGAGCAGACCCAAGGTCAGCGGGCAGAGCATGCGCAGTGTGCCGCCGAAGACATTGGCCGTGTCGACAGTCCAGCCTACACCGATGCTGCCGTAGCCGGAGATGTCGCCTATGGCAAACCAAGCGAGTCCCAGACAGAGCGCGGCCGACACGACAGCCAGTATGCGTGTGGGGAAACGGCGGAGCAGGAGGGCGTAGGCGATGTTGCCGATGTACTCGAAGAAGAGCGACCAGCACGGACCGTTGAGCGGAAACATCTCACCGTTGCCGCGCACTTCGCGGGGCATGCCCGGAACGGCGGGCAACATGAGCGCACCGCAGAGCAGGGCCAAAAGGGTCAGCGCAACGGTGGCGTGGGAGTGGTCCCAGCGCTCCATGCCCGTGGCGAAGAACGATACGGCACCGATCACGGCCCCCATGACTACCATGGGATGAAGGCGGATGAGGCGGCGGCGGAAGAATTCGCCCAACGTCAGTGTCTTGCCCCAACGGTCGTCGTAGGCGTAGCCGATGACAAATCCGGAGAGGATGAAGAAGAAGTCGACGGCCAGATAACCATGGTTGACGGAGTCGATGATGGCCTTTTGTCCGGCAAACTGAAATCCCTCGAACACGTGATACCACACGACGAGCAGTGCGGCGACACCGCGGAGACCGTCGAGGAGGGCGTAGTGCGGTTTGGAGTCAGAAATGGGCATATTGTCTTATCGTCACTTATTGGTATGCAGAACTGTTATTTTACCCATACGGCATAATCGTCCTTTCGGGGCTTGGCGGACGGCTGGTCGCCTTCGGCGTATCCGAGCGCTACGTGTCCGATACCCTCGTAGTCGCCTTCTATGCCCCATTGGGCGAGCAGGGCGCGGCCTTCGGCGGAGTCGAACACTTCCTTGGCGCGGTGTATCCAGCAACTGCCGAGACCCAAGGCATGGGCAGCGTTCATGAGGTTGCCCATCACGAGCGAACCGTCATAGAGATAGGTCGGGCGTGAGCGGTCGGCGAGGACGAGCAGAATGACGGGCGCTCCGTAGAAGGGGTCGGCCTTGGTGCCCATCACCTCGGCGTTGAGGGCTGACAGGCGGTCGCGCACGGCCTTGTCGGTGATGACGACGATGCGGGGCGACTGTGCTCCGCGTCCGGTCGGGGCGTATTCTCCGGCTTCCACAATCTGACGGATGGTGTCATCTTCGGGCATACGGTCGGCTTGAAAGGCACGTACACTACGGCGTGTCATAAGGGTATGAAGAGTTTCGTTCATGGTGTTTGTATTTTTTTTGTTTATGGATTTCGCGACTGCAAATATACTGTTTTTATCGGAAATAACGGCAGGTAATGTGCCGGTCAAGGAATACAAAAAGCAGGATGAGGTATCCGATAATCGGACACCCGCATCCTGCCGGACATCAGTGAGAATGGTTATGTCGTTTTTTTTACTTGTTTTTTAGAGATTCTTGTTTCTTAAGAAGATTTCTATAAAACTTAAAGAATCTTGGTGGCTTCGGCAGCCTCCGCTCCTTCGAAAACGCAGAGTTCGCTGACGGGTCTGTACTTGAGTTGCTCGTACTGATAAAGACGGAGGGCGGCGAAACTATGGTCTTCGGCGTAGCACGCCTCGAGTTGGTAGTTGCCGTCGGATGTATCATTGAGATGGCCGAGGGCAGACAGCAAGGCGGCCCGCTTGCCGGCATCGGCTCTGAGGGCGTGGGCGATAGACTGTCCGGTTTCGGGCGTATATTCGCGGCGGATGGCGACGATGCGGCTTTGCGTGGGTACGTAGGTGGCCTTCTCGGAGAGTCCGAAGAATGAGGTGGTGACTGTGATACGGGGATCGCCTGCGAGTGCTTCTGACAGGGCAAGATTGGTGTATTTGGACATTGTTGTTGTGTGTATGGTTGAGGTATGTGTATGCGACGGCGCAACAGACATCTGTCTGTCGGTCGCAACGGTAATTGGGCGTGCTGGGAGACGCGCCAAAAAGATGAAATAATTGTTTGGGTGTGTCTTTACCTCTTAGGGTGAAGACCGCATACGGATGTTACCTCACTAACACAGAAGATGCCCCAGTGCAAGCACATAGTGGCGGCATGGCGGCACGGTCAGTATCGGGCGCGAGAACAAGGTGCAGCGTCCCCGGTACTGCAGGTATGAAGTCTTTTGGGTGTGGAAAAGATGTTGCTGGCGTACCACGATGCGCTGTCCCGGCGTGTAGTGTGACGACGGAGTGATGCGTACGGGGCGTGTGGAACAGACGCGGACAAGTTCCGATGCATTGTCGAGCACGGCCTGAGGTTTCTCGTGATGCTCCGCAAGTACGCTGTCGGCCACATGCTGTCTGTCGGCGGCGTGTGCCGTTTCGGCCTGTGCTGCACCCGGTGCGGTGAGCAGCAAGGCGAACAGGAGAAGGAGCGTCTTGACGAGAATTCTCATAGGTACGTTGTGTATGGATACAAAGATAGCGAAATTTGACTTTATTGCCAAACTATTTTGGCGGAAATCGTGTCATTTCTCCGATGTATCAGTCATCGGCTTTCTCATGCGGGTCATCGGGTGTCCGCCCCAGGTAGCGTCGCCGGAGGCGATGAATCCTACCGACTCGTAGAGACGGCGGGCGTTGGGGTTGCCTTTGTCGACGAGCAGGGTGGCCGGAAGACCGATGCTGCGGGCATGGTCGGCGGCGGCACGGAGCAGGGAGGTGGCGATGCCTTGGCGGCGGTATTCGGGATAGACGGCCAGGCTGTCGATATAGTATTCACCGGGTTGCGTCTCATCGGCCATTCCGGTGTAGTCGATCTGGAAGTGTTCACGGGCGGCGCTGATGAAGGCCTCGCGTAGCGCATGGAGGTCGCCGCCGCGGTAGCCTACGCAGGCACCGGCTACACGGTCATCGGGAGTGAGGGCGACGAGGGCGTTGCGGTAACTGTACTGGGTATGGTCGGCACGCACGAGCGAAAGCATCACGCGGGCGAAATCATCGAGGGTGTGGGCAGGGCCGACCAAATTCTGGCAGCACTCGTCGCTCATGGCCTGCATGATGAGGCGGGTGATGTCTTCGGCGTGGGAAAGGTTTGCAGGTTGTATGGTCATGTCGGAATCGGAAAAACGGAGATGGGGAACAGTCGTCTGCCGTTCCCCATCCCTTGTCTGTTATGGATTTTGATTACCAGATATGGGCGCGTTTGGCCTTGGGTACGAAGAGTTTGTCGCCCTTCTTCACGCCGAAGGCGGTGTACCAGGCGTCGATCATGGGCAGGGCACCGTTGACGCGGGCCTCGTTGGGTGAGTGCACATCGGTCTTCATGAGGTAGTCTATGACCTCAGGACTGGCGTTGGAAGCCCATACGCGGCCCCATGCCAGGAAGAATCGCTGCTCGGGAGTGAGTCCGTCGACGGTCTTGAGCGGATTTTTCTTCATGGCGTTCTGCAGGGCGCGGAAGGCAATGTTCAGTCCGCCGTTGTCGCCGATATTCTCGCCGAGGGTCTGCTTGCCGTTGATTTTCTTGCCGGGCAGTATTTCGATGGAACTGAAATGGTCGGCGAGTATCTTGGTACGGGCATCGTAGTTCTTCTTGTCGGCCTCGGTCCACCAGTTCTTCTGGTTGCCGTCTTTGTCGAACTGGCAGCCTTGGTCGTCGAAACCGTGGCTCATCTCGTGTCCGATCACGCCACCGATGGCACCGTAGTTGGCGGCATCGTCGGCTTCGGGGTCGAAGAAGGGCGGCTGGAGAATGGCGGCGGGGAAGCAGATCTCGTTGGTCGAGGGGTTGTAGTAGGCGTTGACGGTCTGTGGTGTCATTTCCCACTTGGTCTTGTCGACAGGCTTGTTGACCGTGCGTGCGATGTAGTCTTTGGTGAGGAAGGCGCTGACGCGGCGCATGTTCTCGTAGAGTGAGAGACTGTCGTCAATCTGCAGGCCGGAGTAGTCGCGCCACTTGTCGGGGTATCCGATCTTGATGATGAAATGCTGCAGTTTGTCCTTGGCCTGTGCCTTGGTGGCGGCACCCATCCATGTGGCCTCGTCGATGCGCTGTGCGAGGGCCTCCTGCAGGTTGTGTACGAGGGTGAGCATGCGTTCCTTGCTCGACTCGGGGAAGTATTTTTCCACGTAGAGCTTGCCGATGGCTTCGCCCAGCACACCGCTGACGAGGCTTGTGGCGCGCTTCCAGCGCGGACGGTCTTGCTTGACGCCGCTGAGCACCTGATTGAATTCGAAGGAGGCACGGCGGAACTCGTCGTCGAGTGTGCTTGTGGCACCCATCAGGGCGTGCACCTCAGCGTAGGCTTTCAGGTCGTCGAGGGGTGTGTCGGCCAGTATCTTCTCCATCTCGTGTATGGGTTCGGGTTGTCCGACATTGACATAGTCGAAAGCGGGGAAGCCCTCGATGAGGAAGTAGTTGCCCCAGTCGATGCCCGGATATTGGCATACCAGTTCGGCGTAGGTCATCTTGTGGTAGTTGGCGTTGATGTCGCGCAGTTTTTCGCGGTCATAACTCTGCTTGGCGATGCGGGTCTCGATGGCCATGGTGGCATCGGTCTTGCGTGCGGCATCTGCCTCGCTGTTGCCGGCGAGTATGAGCAGTCGCTGCAGGAAGGTCTTGTAGGCGTTGCGCACCTTGACGGTCTGTTCGTCGTCGTTGAGGTAGTAGTTGCGCTCGCCGAGTCCTAAACCGCCCTGGCCGATGTCTACGATGTGGGTCTCGGCGTCGCGCAGGTCGGCATTGCAGCCTACGCCGAACATGGTCACGCCTACGCCGATGGCATCGAGGCGGGCAGTGACGAGCTGGTACTCACGGCGGTCCTTGATGGCGGCAATCTGCTGCAGGATGGGACGGATGGGGGCGGCGCCTTCACGGTTGAGGCGCACGCTGTCCATCGCAAGGCGGTAGAGCGACCCGATCTTCTGTCCGAGCGACCCCTTGGTCTGGGTGGAGGAAGCCTGGTCGGTGATGATCTGGTTGATGCGTTTCTGGTTCAGTTCGTCGAGATCGACGAATGCGCCGTTCATGGAATGTTCCGCGTCGAGCGGATGAGACTTCAGCCATCCGCCGGCGGCGTACTGGTAGAAATTGTCGCCGGGACGTACGTTGAGGTCCATGTCGGCCTTCGTGTTCTGTGCGAAGGCGGCGGTGGCAAGCATTGACAGGGCGAAAATAAGTGTTTTCTTCATTGATATAAGGTGTGTTCTATAAATTCCACGGTTAATTATTTTGACAGGCGTTACCGTCGGTAACGTCATATGAAAATCGCCCATACCGCTGAGGGCATGGGCGTATGGATGAGGTGAAAGGATTATTTCACGGCGATGCACTCCACTTCTACGAGTGCGTTCTTGGGCAATGTCTTCACGGCGACGGCTGAGCGGGCGGGGTAGGGAAGGGTGAAGAATTCGGCGTACACCTCGTTCATGGCTGCAAAGTTGTCCATGTCGGAGAGGAAGACGGTGGTCTTCACCACGTGGGCCAGGTCGGTACCGGCCTGTTCGAGAATGTTTTTGGCGTTGGTGAGCGACTGGCGTGTCTGCTCCTTGATGCCGCCTTCGGGGAAGGCACCGGTGGCGGGGTCGAGGCCCAGTTGGCCTGATGCGAATACCATGCCTCCGGCTTCTATGGCCTGGCTGTAGGGACCGATGGCTTGGGGGGCGTTGTCTGTGTGGATGGCTTTCATAGTTTGTATTGTTGTCTTTTTTGTTGATGATATCTTGCCTGTTGTTGTGTGGGAACAACGGATTACGGTCAGAGCAGTTTGAAACCCTTGGCGATGAGCGCCTCGCGTATCTCGTCGACGTGCTCCGCATTCTTGGTTTCGGTGGTGAGGTGCAGTATGCAGGCGTTCACCTTTTCGCTGTCGCCGTTGCGCTCATGCCGCACTTGTGTGATGTTTCCGCCAAGACTGGCGATGACCTTGCTCACGGCCACGAGCTGTCCGGGCTTGTCGTCCAGTTCGATGGCCAATGTGTAGATGCGTCCGCTCTTGGTCAGACCGCGCTGTATGACGCGGTTGAGTATGGTCACGTCGATATTGCCGCCGCTGACGATGCAGACGGTCTTCTTGCCCTCGATGGGCAGTTTGCCGAACATGGCGGCGGCCACACTGGCCGCTCCCGCTCCTTCGGCCACCATCTTTTCGCTCTCGATGAGGTGGAGGATGGCGGCGCAGATCTCGTCTTCGCTGACGGTGACGATGTCGTCGACATATTGCGAGCAGGTCTCGAAGGTGAGCGTGCCGGGTTCTTTCACGGCGATGCCGTCGGCGATGGTGGAAACTGAAGCCAGCGCTTCCTGTCGGTGGTCGTGCAGACTGCGTACCATGCTGGGGGCGCCGGCGGCCTGTACGCCGTAGACCTTGATGTCGGGGTTGAGCGACTTGATGGCGAACGCTATGCCCGAGATGAGTCCGCCGCCGCCGACGGGTACGATGACGGCTTCCATGTCGGGCAGTTGGTCGAGCAGTTCAAGTCCGATGGACCCTTGTCCGGCAATCACGTTCTCGTCGTCGAAGGGATGGATGAACGTGTAGCCGTGCTCGTCGCGCAGGCGCAGGGCCTCCTGGTAGGCATCGTCGTAGACGCCGGGCACGAGTCGCACTTCAGCACCGAGCCGCTTGGTGGCCTCCACCTTGCTGATGGGAGCGCCTTCGGGCAGGCAGATGAGCGACCGTATGCCCATGGCCGTGGCACCGAGGGCTACGCCCTGGGCATGGTTGCCGGCCGAGCAGGCGATGACACCTTTGGCTTTCTCCTCGTCGGTGAGCTGGGATATCTTGTAGTATGCGCCGCGTATCTTGAACGAGCCTGTCTTCTGCAGACATTCGGGCTTGAGGTAGATGTCGCTTTGCGGATTGATCTTCGGGGCGTGTACAAGGTCGGTCTTGCGGATGACCTTGCCGAGCACGTAGCGTGCCTTGTAGAAATTGTCCAGATTCAGCATGGCGTGACATTCTTGTTTGTACTGCGGTGAGTCCCAAGTGACTTTTGGTGACCCGCCTTGCAAAATTAAACAAAAATAGGGAGAACGGCCATTGTTTTGCCGCCTATTTGTCTTCCGGCTGCGCCCACGGCCGGTCTGCGTGTGCTCCCAATTGTTCGCAAATACCGGAAAAGACGGCCCAAATAGCCTTTTCTTATATTTAAAATGTGGAGTATGGCGCATAATCCGGATATTT
>CAVFEZ010000055.1:0-19805 GCA_963621665.1 Akkermansia muciniphila
AAAACGTAGGGCTCACGCCCTACGCTATAGTCTGTCGTCCCTACGGGACTCGCAAGTTGCGATATTTTTACCGGACACCAATAATTTTATCCAATCTTTCAAGGGAAAATAAACTTTCTGCCTTGATGGATGAAGATGCCATTGCTGGGATTCTGTACTTTTTGTCCGCTTAGGCTATAATAGTCGGCATCGGCACCTGCGGTATGCGAAGCGTAGACAGGACGGATGGCGGTGAAGTGTTCTTCATCGGGGAAACAGCCTTTGACATATACCCGGTAGCCTTTGGCTTCCACGGTCTGTGTCAGCGTACCCGCGAAGGAGGTCTGATGGCGGCTGACACCCTTGCCGACACTCTCACTGTTGAGCCACAGACTGTAGTCGCCACTGATGCCGGAGAGACTGACCGTCTGCGCAGCGGTAGAGGTATTGAGGATGACAAGCACATCACTGTCGCCGGAGGTACGCTTGTAGGCCAGCACCTGTCCGTTGCCGGTGGTCAGGAATGTGACTTCTGCATTTTCGGCAGGTGTTGCCGAGTCGAACAGCGCCTTTTGCGAGTGTTTGATGGCTGCCAAGGTGCGGATGGTATTGAGCATCTTGTCATCGGTCTGGCTCCAGTCGATCTTGGAATCAGAGAAGTAGTTGAGTGCCTGGTTGCCGCCTGTTTCCTGTCCGTTGTAGACCAAAGGCATGCCCCAAATGGTGAAGGCATACACGGTGAGCAGATAGCGGTTTTGCCCGTACTTGACGGTGAGCGTCTTGGCAGACTCATTCCAGTTTTGGTCATGGTTGGTGAGATAGAGCATGCGCGAGACGTTCATCTCCTTGGAGTCGGCAATGAGATTTTGCGCGTAGACCTTCAATGGGGCCGCATAGATGTTGTTGGCACCGTAATTGACCAATTTGGACTGGAATCCCCACGCATAGTCATAATCAAACCCGGCCGACTGTAGCCGCACGTTGTTGGCATCCGTGAAGTCAGATTCTCCCAGCATGGTAATCTCTTTGCCGGGCTTATAGGATTTGAGTATAGGTATCGTGCTCTGCCAGTAACTCACGGGGATGTCGCTGCTGCTGATATAGTCGCAACGGTATCCGTCGATGTCGGCCTCGTCGATCCAGTAGGTCAGGCAATCGTTCATGGCTGCCACAAGTCCGTCATTGGTATAGTCCAACTGGTAGACATCGTTGTAGTTGTTCGGATGCACCATTTCTCCATTGACTTTTTTATAGTACTCGGGATGGGCGGTCACCCAACCGGCAATGGTCGACGTGTGGTTGGGCACCCAGTCGAGCCACACCTTCATGCCCAGGGCATGGGCCGCCGTCACAAAGTCTTTCAGATCGGATATAGTACCGTATGACGGGTTGACCTGTTTGAAATCGGTGGCGGCATACGGACTGTTGAGACCGCCGTCACGCGGATAGATGGGCATGAGCCACACGATGTCGATACCCGTCGACTTGAGCCGCGACAGTTGTTGTCGGGCGGCGAGAAAAGTGCCCTCTGGCGTAAAGGCACCGACATTCAGTTCGTAGATAAGTTGATGACCAGCGCCATACGGTTTGGCATTGATTTCGGTCACATAGTCATTGTCGGCAGTTTCGGCCGAAGCGTTCATGGCTGCCGCCATATTGCTGCCCCACAGAGAGGACAGCAACACGGTGGCGGCGAAGAACTTGCGGAATACGAGTTCTTTCATGATTCTAACTAACTACTTTTACAACATATATATGATTACCTAATGAAGCCGAGCAAAGGGGGCATACGATTTTGCATCACCGTCATCGTAGGGAGAGATTTCTGTCGCTCCCGTATCCGTAAGCCGGAGATAGAGATGATGGTCTATCGTGTAGACAGGGCCGTCGAACTGGGAGGCACCGCTATTGCTGAAAATGAGATGTTCCTCGAGTCCGGTATTGCCGGCACCCATATCGAAGTAGGTGTAGGTCACGCCATTGATGACCTGCGTACCGGTAGGTTGCATACCGGGCCATCCACCGTTCAGATCGTTGACATCACCCCACATATACAGCGTGAGACCGTCGCCCCAAGAGGTCTGGTTGTCGACAAATACTGCATATCCGTCATGCTTGGGCTCGTTGGTGATTTCCTCCACGCCCGTATCGGTGATACGGAGATAGATGTCGCGCGTGATGGTGAAGTTGAAGTCGGCCAACTGGCTACCGCCTCCGTTGTTGTTGAAGATGAGGTTCTCGGTCAGTCCGGAATTTTCCTCTCCCATATCGAAGTAGGTATAGGTCACACCGTCTTTCACCTCCGTACCCGTAGGCTGCATGCCGGGCCATCCGCCATTGAGGTCGTTGACATCGCCCCACATGTACATGGTGAGCGCATCGCCCCAAGAGGTCTGGTTGTCGACATAGACCACAAAACCATCGTGCTCCTTCTCTACAGGAGCGGGGTCGAAGTAAGCGGCCCAGTTGGAGATATAGATATTGGTGCGCGTACCTACGGCGTAGTTGTCGGTACGGTTGACCGCACCGCCCAGGGCCGTCACCTCATTGCGCTGCACGGAAGACACGAAATGATAACCGTCGGCCAAGGTCTTGCCGGCCACAAAGGTAGAGGGGTCAAGATAGATGCCGCGCTTCTGGGTGATGGTCTCGCTGGGTGTCAGTTTCCACAGGTCATTGCCGATGACGCTGGTACTGTCAAGCCCGTTGAAAGCACCCACGATATAGACATCCTCATCGGCGGCTGTGGTGGAAGGCGGTATCACCTCCAGCAATATCTTGTCGGCCTTCAGTTCGAAGGCGGGTTTCTCGTGGTCGAAGACAAGGTCCTCGTCACCGCTACAACTGCCCATCAATCCCGACAATGGCAGAAGAAGCATGGCCATTCTCAATATATTCTTCATATTAATGTATATTTAGGCGTGTTCTGAAAAAAGGATTATTTGCTCACGTAATTGGGGTTCTGTATCAGTCCGGGGTTGACAGAGAGCGCAGATTCGGGCAACGGATACCACTCGTACTTGCGGTCGCGCTTGGCCGGCAGGTCGACACCATCCTCCGTGGCACGTCCGAAGAACCACCACTGACCTTGGGTGAACTTGTCGTAACGGCGCAGATCGGTACGGCGGCGACGGCCTTCGCCCAAGAATTCGAGTCCCCACTGCGAAAGCATCCAGTCGCTGTCGAAACTGGTAAAGCCTGGACCGGGCTGGTCCTTCACCTTGCTCCAGTCTGATGACGAGAAGTAGCGCTTGCGTACCTGATTGACATACTCCTTGGCGGTCTCGGCATTGCCCTTGCGCATCTCACACTCCGCTACATTGTAGTAAGCCTCGGCCAGACGGAACTCCACTTCGTCGATGTCCTTGAACGAGCATTTGTCGCCATTGTTGTAGATGGGATATTTCACCAGGCGGTAACCTGAATTGGTCTCGCCCCAACGGGGAGACATGACGGTCTCGAGATTGCGTCCCTTGTTTTGGAAAGTGCCCAACTGGTCGACGAATACAAGGTCTTGTCCGTCGCGGTCGGCATCAGCCTTCATGGCAGCGCCCTTGCCAAAGTTCTCCTTCTGCGCTCCGGTGAGGAAATTGCCCGACCACTTTTGGGTGGAAGCATTGTATACGAAAGGAGCCTTGCGGATGTCGCGGCTGTCGAAGCGGTCCCACACGGCACCCAACTTGTCGCCGTAGTCGAGCAGGAAACTCTTGCCGCCTGTGTCGGTGCCGCCTGTAGACAACACCTTGCCGGAATTGTCGTGGGAAGGAACCACGATGCAGCAGTTCCATGCACCGATGCCGGAGAACTGGGTCACATTGAAGTATTTGTCGTAGTTGTATTGCAGCATGGGCATGTTTCGCATATTGGTCCACGCATTGGTAGCACCTTGTCCGTCCTCACAGGCAAAAGCGAAGATCACCTCGCTGCACTTGTCATTGCCCTCGTCATAGATGGTGCGGTAGTCGTCGGCCAGCGCATAGGCACCGTAAGTGCCGGCAATGATCTGCTTGCTGAGTTCCTCACACTCGGTATAATGGTCCTCTCCGATGAAGACAGGAGCATTGAGCAGCAAGCGGGCCTTGAGCATACGGTTCATGGCCTGATTGACACGGTTGCGCGTAGAGTTGTCTCCATCCTCCTTGGGAAGGGCGTCGACACTGTTGTCCAACTCGGCCATGATGAAGTCGTAGATCTTCTTGCAACTGGTATTCCAGTCAGCATCGGCCGTACCGGGAATATCGGTGCTCGACGATACATTGAGCGGAAGCGCACCGCCCCACACTTCAAACATATTGTAGTAGGCCCATGCACGGAGCGTATGGGCCTCGGCGATATAGGCATTCATCTTGGTGTCTGTCATTCCCAACGAGGAAGCCGTCACCTGCCCCAAATCGTTGATGATATTGTTGGCAAGACCGACCATGGGCCAGCAGTTGGTCCACGCATCCTTGATGATCTTCGACTCCGAGGTCCACGTCTGAGTAGAGAGTACATACTTCTCGCCCTCGTCGTAGCCCCACTGTCCGCCGTTCCACACACGCCAGGAGATCTGGTCGGCTGGCAATTCCTGCAGGAAGTAGAAGCGTTCGGCAAAACAGTTGCCGGCTTGATTGTAGATGGTGGCCACGGCACCCTTGACGCTTGACTCGTCCTGATAGAATGTCGATGCGTCGATACGGTCGTACACCTTCTCGTCGAGGTCGGTACAGGAAGAGGCAACCAGGACCAGCGCCAACGCTGCGAGGTGACTATATTTCTTGATATCAATCATGGTTTTCTGATTTATTGTTTTTCTTGTTATGATAGGTTTATCCACTTTCTACCTTTTTAGTGGAATCTCAAGGTCACACCCAGGCTCAGTTGGGTAGCCGTAGGATAGGCACTGGTGACATCTACACCCGGTGTGATGCCCGTCTGGGTGACGATAGAAGGATCGTTTCCGGTATAGGAGGTGATGGTGAAGAGATTCTTGGCGGTGACATACACACGGAGGCTCTCCAGCAGCCGTTTGTTCTTGAGGCCGAAACTGTAGCCCAAGGTCAGATTGTCCAACTTGAAGTAGTCGCCTTTCTCCAGGAAGTAGGAGGAGATGACACCGCCGCCGCTCTTCACGTCCTTGTCGTCGAGGTAAGCGCTGCGGAGCACATTGTCCGTACCGCAGAGTTGAAGTCCCATGCCATACTTGCGCATATTGAAGATCTCGAAACCGAAAGCGCCGTTCATCGAGAAACTGAAATCCCAGTTCTTGTAGCGGAAGGAGTTGTTCCACGAGAGGAAGTGGGAAGGAGCGCCATTGCCGATATAGCGTTTGTCGGAAGCGTCGACATTGGTGGTGAGCACCTTCTCATTGTTCTTGTTGTATACGAGCATATTGCCGTTCTCGTCGTGGCCGGCATACTCATAGCCCCAGAACTGACCTACCTTGCCGCCTTCCTGTACACGGAAGAAATACTCATTGGTGCCGACACCGGGCTTCTGATAGAGGTCGATGTATGAGGCTTTGTAGATATCGTTGGACAGTTTGATAAACTTGGTCGTGCCGTAGGAGTAGTTGACGCTTGTGGTCCAACCGACGTTTTTCTTGGCGATGACATCATAACTGACTGACAATTCCACGCCCGTATTCTTGGTGGTACCTACATTGACAAGGATATTGTCCCATACATAGGGCGGCTGGGGAGCCGTATAGTTGTAAAGAAGGTCTTCCGACCGGCGGTCGAAATACTCGACGCTACCGCGCAGACGGCTGCCCAAAGCCTCGAAATCAAGACCGACATTGAATGCCTTGCTCTTCTCCCAACCCAGTTTGCTGTTGGCATTGGACGACGGAGCGTAGCCGGTCACCCACTGCCCGTCCATATAGTAGGCACCGTTGGCCGAATAGGTAGGGGTAGACTGGTAAGCATCAAAGTCGGAACGGCCTGTCACACCATAGGATGCACGCAATTTCAGACTCTGGAATGCCTTGCCGAGAACGTCCACGCCGGGGATTCTGGTCATCTCCCATGCCAAAGAGGCGGAGGGGAAATTACCCCACTTCTTGTCCTTACCAAACTTGGTGCTGCCCTCGTGACGCAATGCAAACGAGGCGAAGACCATATCATTGAAGTTGTAGTTCAGACGACCGAAGAATCCAATCAGGGTCGATTCGGAGCGTCCGGCATACAGATTGGCTGTACCGTCCTTCAGACCCGTACCGCTACCGATACCCTCATAACCCGGATTGTCGAAGGTGAAGTTGTGGTTGCTCATGCCCTGTTGCTGCCAGTTGGAACGCTCCCAAGAATAGCCGCCTACAAATTTGACGGTATGGGCGGGAATTGTCCAAGTATAGTTGACGAGCCACTCCGTGCGGTTGGTCCACCACTTCTGGTACTTCATAGAAGCCTCACCCTTGTAGCCGTCCCAGTAGGACTGGCTCGATGCCATCGGGGTGTAATAATTGTTCTTGTAGTCGTTGTACTGCATCTGGTAACTCAGAGAGGTGCTCAGATTGTGATGCTCCATCTTGAGAATGTTCCACTGCACATCGGCATTGCCCAAGAGATAGATACGGTCGCCGTCGCTCTTGTTTTCCTTCAGTACGCTCACCGGATTGTAGACACCCGTAGGAGAGGTAGGCTGATAGTAACTGCCGTCAGCATTGTAGACCGGGAGGGTGGGATTCAAGGTGAGAGCGGTATCAAACATACCGTCGTTGCCATACTCCTCATGTACTTTGCGGAGGCTCAAGGAGGCGTTGAATTTCAAGTTGTTGTCAAGCACACGCTGCTCGGTCACAAAGCGGCCGCCGTACTCGGTACGTCCGCTGGCGATATCGAGGCCATTGGCTTTCTTGAAGTTAAGGCTCGCACCGTAATATCCGTTCTTGGTGGTACCCTCGATAGAGAGATACTGGTTGATATTGTAAGAAGCGTTGCGCGTGATCTCGTCATACCAGTTGGTGTCATAGCCGTAATCCTTGCCGCGCTGACTGCGGCGGAACTCGTCGGTAGAGAGCACTTCGGGCTTGCCCTTGGCAATATTGGCGGCTACCCAACTGTCGTAGGTCACATTGACAACGCCCTGCGTGCCAGAGCCGTGCTTGGTGGTGATGAGAATGACACCGTTGGCACCGCGTGTGCCGTAGATGGCGGCAGAACCGGCATCCTTGAGTACGGTGATGGACGCCACATCCTGAGTGGAGATATTGCGGAGATCGCCGCCGGGTATGCCGTCAATGACAATCAGCGGACCATTGCCGGCCTGCAGCGATCCAGCACCACGCACCTGTATGGAAGACAGGGCATTGGGATTGGCATCGGCAGTGGCATTGACGTTCAAGCCGGCGACCTTGCCGCTGATCAGCTCCATCGGGTCGGTCACGGCACCTTGGTTGAACTGCGACTTGTCTACCTGCACGATAGAACTTGAGATTTCCTTCTTGGCCAAGGAGCCGTAACCTACTACGACCACTTCCTCCAACTCGGAAGAACTCTCCTGCAGGGTGACCGACATGCCGTCTTTCGCAGCGACCTCCTGGGGATTGTAGCCCATATAGGAGATTTTCAGTTTTTCGCCGCTCTTGGCGTTGATGGTGAAATTGCCGTCGATGTCGGTAACGACGGCCTTCGACTGTCCGACGACCTGCACGGTCGCACCTATGACGGCCTCACCGACATTGTCCTTGACATTGCCATGAATAGTCTGGGCCGTCATGTCAATGGCGAAGAGGGTGAAAGCGATGAGCAGACACACACTCTTCAATAGTTGTTTAGATTTTTTCATGAGTACAGTGTTATGTTTGATATCTATTTGGTTGGTTGTATTCTAACTGCTGCGCCACCGCTCCGCGCAAGGGCGAAATGCAGGGTGTCGCCTTTGCGGACTTCCACCTGACGGATGCCCATCGCATACGGATTGCTTTCATAGTCGGCATCCGCACCATCCTCATAGATGACGGCATGATAGGTCTTGTCGGCATCGAGAAAGTCGAGCGTGACCTCCAACTGTCGACGGTCGCCGTCGGTCATGGCACCGACAAACCAACGGTCGCCATCTCTCTCCTTGCGACAAACGGTGATGTACTTTCCGATTTCGCCATTGGGTATGATGGTCTTGCTCCATGTGGTAGGACAACTCTCGATGAAGGTCAAGGCCGGTTGTCCCTCATAATTTTCTATGGCATCGGCCGCCATTTGCAGCGGACTGTAAAGCACGACAAACTCGGCCAACTGCTTGCTGAGCGTGGAACGCGGATGGATATGCTTCACGGCACCGCGGAAATTGAAGATGGCTGGCGTGAAATCTATCGGACCGGCCAGGCAACGGGTGAAGGGCAGCGTCACCGCGTGTTCCGGCGGATTGCCTCCCTTGGGATCCCAGGCATTGTACTCCTGTCCCCGCACACCCTCTTGCGTCATCAGATTGGGATAGGTGCGCTGTATGCCGGTAGGCATGGCCGGCTCATGGTTGTCGACCATGAGTTGATGTCGGGCGGCACACTCTACGACCTTGCGGTAGTGGCGTATGCCGTATTGCGAACTGGGCAGTTCCTTGCCGTCCATGAGATGGCCGACATATCCGGTCTTCACTGTATTTACATCCATGCTATGAAACCAAGCGAAGGCCTCGTCCATTTCCTTCTCGATCAGTCCGGCTTGTCCCCAGGACTCCATATGACCGATCCACCGTAGACCTTTTTGTCGGGCATAGCGGTTGACCTCCACAATATCGAAGTCGGGATAGGGCTTCAGATAAGTGAGTTTTTCGCCTTGTCCCCATCCGTAGTTCCATCCTTCCGACAGTACACCGGCGAAGCCATGACGAGCGGCAAAGTCGATATACCGCTTCACGTTGGCGGTGGTTGCACCGTGCTGAGGTCCCATGTGCCATGTATTCTTCTTCTGGTGAATGCTCCACCATATACCGATATAGCGACCGGGCTGTATCCAGGATGTATCGGCGAGACGACAAGGGTCGTTGAGGTTGAGCATCACACGATTGGTGATAAGTCCAGTAGCCGTCGGAGCGAAGATGACGGTTCGCCAAGGCGACTTGACGGTTTTCTCGCCATACACCTTCATCCCGTCACTCCAAGGAGAAAGGGCGGCCGTCAGGCAATGGCCCCGCGGAGTCAGATTGAGCGTGGCATAGTCCTCAAGGGCGGCCTCATGGATGGCCATGAAAATATGCGGGGAATACTCGATGGTGAGCGGTGTGCACACGGTATCTTTCTCGCTGACCAGCGATCTTTTGTAGAGGCCCTCATAGTACTCGATATGATTGAGGGAAATCGACCAGGCCGGAACATCACGGGAGAGAAAAAACTGGGTCTGCTCCTCACTGATGGCAATCTTGTCCAGCCCTGCTTGTTCGGGTATGACATAACGAAAGCCCATACCGTCATTGAAGACACGGAAAACGATGTTGAGTTTGCGCTTCAGGCCACGGGTCTGCTGAAGCATGATGGTTGTCTCTTGATAATGGTTGCGCACGGAGTCTTCCTCGCCATACAGTTCGTGCCACATTCCATCATAGGAATCACGCTTGATGCCGATGACCTTGAAATCTTTGTCCAAGGCACCGTCGGCAAGCAGAAATCCCATGCGCGAGTTTTGGATAACCATCTCTTTCTGCCAAGACACCTTATAATAAGGAACGCCCTGCACCAATTGGAAGTCAACAACAAGTCCACCATCCGGCGATTTCGTCTGGACGGTCTTGGCTTGCGCTTGACACAAAAAAACGAATGTCAAGAATAACAGGAATAATCGATTCATATATCATTGCTATTAGGTTCGTGACGGCAAAGATAGAGCGTTTCCTGACACCGCTCAACAGCCGCAAACAAAAATCTAAAGCAATCAAAATACTATCAATCTGTTATTCAACAGATTAGCTATTTTATGTATATAGCAAAATCAAAGGTTTTTCAAATGATACAGATGACTTTCAAGGCATAAAATTGAGTTAAACTCGTACCTTCAATCCTTAACACAACCTTTATTCAACTTTCTCAGCCATCGATTTCCATCACTTTTTGCTCAAAGTCATTCTTGTAGACGGATCGGCTCTTGAGTTTGCTTCGGTAAGTATAGATGGTGGTGATGCTCGACTGGAGGATGCTTGCAATCTTTTGGTTGTTGGTGATGCCCAGGCGGATGAGGGCAAGGATACGCAACTCGGTGTTCAGCGACTGGCGTTCGACGGGATACCGGTATTCGGGCAGCAACAGGTCATTGACCTTCTCGACAAAGTCGGAATAGATATTGAGAAAGGCCTCGTCGAAATTTTCATTGAAGAGTTTGGTGTTTTGCGACACATATTCCGTGCTCTTCAACAAGGAATACAGTTCGGGCAGTTTATGGTCGCGTGCCAACCGGTTGGCCAGTTTCCGCTGCGCTTCAGTCCGTTCGATGACCACCGACACCAGTTCCATAAACCGGCCTATATACTGCTCTTTGATGGCACTGTGCACCTTGAGCAGGGTATTGGTCTTCTCCATCTGCGTGACATTGGCGTTCAGCATACGGTTGGCCTGCTCCACCTTCTCTTTCTCCTGACGATAGCGGTACAGATAGCGTCGCATGAAGACCAGGGCGACAATGAGCGCCACGACAATGACGGCCAATACCACCAAGAAGGCAGTCAGAAACTGACGATGCGCCTTGTTGCTCTGATAATACTCCTCGATGACCTTCGGCACAAACTGCGCCACCTGTGCATTGCGCAGACGGGTGCCATAGAAATTGGCATCCTGTATGGAAGCGTTCAGATACCTATAGGCATGATTGATATCGCCCTCGTCGAAGAGCAGAGAAGCCAGCTCGCGCAAGGAATTGTTTTCCCGTATGCAGTTTTTCGCATCATTGATAGCCGAGAAGAGCAGGTAACGCTTCTGCATCGGTTTGTTGCCAAGCGTACCGTAAAGGAAAGCGATGGTGCTGGTCAGGATACTGTAGTCGCGCCCCTCGATACCCTTATGCGTTCTCATGTAGTTTTCCAACAAGTCCAAGGCCCGTCGGTTGTCGCCTCGCCACGCAATAAGGTCGGCCCTATTGGACACAGCACCAAGCGAAAGCGTATCGACGGAAGCCTGCCTCCATTTCTCACGATACAACTGCGCCTTCTCCAGATTTTCCTTATTGAAATCTGTTCCCTCGGAAAACTCCGAACTGAAGAGATACAGATCGCCGCAAGTATGATAGTAGTTCAAGAGGTCATCGCCCTCCAAATCTTTCTCCTGAAGCGAGTCTATCCATCCGTAGGCTTGATTGAAAAGGCCGGCGACCGACAGAATATGCACCAAGTGAAGCACACTCTCATGGTAAAGATGCCGATTGCCCAGTGTGCGGGCAATCGACAGATTTTTGTTGGCATACTTGTAGGCGGAGTCGTACTTGAACGCCATGTATTCGTCGTAAAGCCGACGATTGATGGCATAAGACTGCTCCGGCGTAATCTGCGGGGCTGCCAGTCCGTCCTTGATAATCTTGATTTTGCGTTCCTTCTCTGCCACAAGTTCCTTCTGCCGGCTCAACAGATGGTCAAGTTCGTCAAACAAGGCCCTTTCGTCTTGTGCCACGCAAGGCCGCACACAACAAAGAATGATGCCCAACAATATATAATGGGATGTTTTCAAATCGTACCAAGCCATCCTTATCACTTATCGTTCTCAATATCCCCTTTCCGCCCAATCACCTCTATCAAGTGTCCGATACCCGATAGCCTCTGCCAGATGTTGCGTTTCCACGCGCTCGGAGCCTTCAAGGTCGGCAATGGTACGCGCCACCTTGAGGATGCGGCTATAGGCACGGGCTGAGAGGGAGAGGCGCTCCATGGCCATACGAAGCATGTCGATGCCGGCATCATCGGGTTCGGCAAACTCATGTATCATACGTTCGGTCATCTGGGCGTTGCAATGCACGCCCTTATAGTCTTTATAGCGTGCGGTCTGCACTTCACGCGCCCTGATGACCCGCTGGCGGATGGCCTCGCTCGACTCGCCGGGCTGCGCCTTGGAGATGTCCTTGAAGGGCACGGGCGTGATCTCGCACTGTATGTCGATGCGGTCGAGCAACGGACCGGAGATTTTGTTCATGTAGCGCTGTATCTGTCCGGGGGTACAGATGCAGTGATGGGTGGCATCACCATAATAGCCACAGGGACAGGGGTTCATCGAGGCAACGAACATGAACGAGCAAGGAAACTCCACGGTATACTTGGCCCGCGATATGGTGATCTTGTGATCCTCAAGCGGCTGACGGAGCACTTCAAGGGTAGTCTTGCTGAATTCGGGCAACTCATCGGCAAAGAGTACGCCGTTGTGGGCGAGAGATATTTCGCCGGGCTGCGGATTGATGCCACCGCCCACAAGAGCAACCTCAGAGATGGTGTGGTGCGGAGAACGGAATGGACGTTGCGAGATGAGTGACGTGCCGCGGCCGAGTTTTCCTGCCACACTGTGTATCTGTGTGGTTTCCAGACTTTCCGAGAGGGTGAGCGGCGGAAGGATGGAAGGCAGACGTTTGGCCATCATCGACTTGCCCGATCCCGGAGGACCGACCATGATGAGATTGTGTCCGCCGGCTGCGGCTACCTCAAGGGCACGCTTGACACTTTCCTGTCCGCGCACATCGGCAAAGTCGAGATCGAAACGGTACTGCTGTTCATAGAACTCACGACGGGTGTCCACCCTTTCCGGTTCGTAGACAGCGGCACCGGTAAAGAATTTCACCACATCGACCATTGAGTCCATGCCATACACGTCGAGCTGGTTGACTACGGCTGCCTCGCGCACATTCTGCTTGGGCACGATGAGTCCCTTGTACTTCTCTGCCCGCGCCCGAATAGCAATGGGCAGTGCGCCGCGTATAGGCTGCAGGGTGCCGTCAAGGCTCAGTTCGCCGACCATCATATAGCGGTCAAGTTCATTGCACACCACACTACCGCTGGCCGCGAGTATGGCAATCGCCAAAGGCAAATCAAAACCGCTGCCTTCCTTGCGGAGATCGGCAGGTGCAAGATTGACCGTAATGTCTGCATGTGGAAACTTGTAGCCGTTGTACTGCATGGCTGCCGCGATACGGTCACGGCCCTCGCGGACGGCAGCATCGCCAAGTCCGGTCATGCGGTACATCACACCGGCATTGAGGCTCACCTCGATGGTGACGGGGGTCACCTCAAGACCGTTGACGGCTGCGCTATAGGTTTTCACTAACATGGCATTGAAGGTTTTGATCGGTAACTACATACGGACGGAGAGGTCTTCGAGCGACAGACCAGACAGATCGTCGACGACAAGGTCGGCTTTCGGAGAGATGGCTTCACGGGAATTGGTCGTCGCCACCCCGACAACAAATGCTCCCGCAGCACGGGCCGCCTGCAGACCGTGGAACGAATCTTCGAAGATGACCGTTTCGCTGGGTTGGGCATCAAGGAGTCGCATACCGAGAAGGAAACATTCGGGCGACGGTTTCGACTGGCTGAACTGTTCGCTGGTGACGATATGGCGGAAGTAACTGCGGAATTCGGGATGGGCACGGTATACATTGTCCATCTTCTTGGCATTGGAACTGGTCACGACCACAGCCGGCACGCCGTTGTCACGCAACTGTTCGAGAAATGCCTGTGCGCCGGGGATATAGTCGTAGGGCATATCATGCTCGAAACGGTCGAGCTGTTCCTCAATACTAGCCTGATCGGCCTCGCGCCCGGAAAAATACTCATCGAAAATACGGACGAGCGACTGGCCCTTGATCTTTGGGCCGAAGGTTTCTTCATGAAGGTAACGCCGGCCCATCTCATTCCAAAAATCGGTATAGTGCGATTCTGTGTCCATCAGTACACCGTCGAAATCGAAGAGTACGGCTTTTATTCTGTTGTTCATTGCTGTTCTTTGTCCTATCTACTGCAAAGATATACTATTTTTCCGAAAACGGGCGACCGACCGTAGTGTTTTTGCTTCTGTATGGGATACGAAGACGACAGAGGGCCTTGCGCCGTAACGCAAAGCCCTCTATCATGACGGTCTGCCTGATTCAGTCTTCCGCACTACCGTTGTATTGTTGGGAGTCGAATTCCTGTCCGCCTTCGCCGTCCGGACGCTGGCGGTGCTTGGAATTCATATTGCCGAAGTTCCATGTCACGGTAAGGCTCACCTTGCGTCCTCCGCGGCGGTTGACCTGATGGCGCGTAAAGTCGTCACTGCTTGTGAAGGTCTCCCACTTGCGCGAGTTGAACAGGTCGCGGCAGTTGACGGAGACAGTGATAAGTTTGTTGAAGAAATTCTTGCGTGCTCCGAGATCCATACTGTAGTTGGCGCGACGATAGCCCTGTGTGATGACCTGGCGCGCACGATAGCGGCCGGAGGCTTGTATGGAGATGTCGTAGGGCAACATCAGACTGGCGGTCATGCGGGCGTTCCAAGTGAAATTGTGGTTGGCTGTTCCGGTGACGGTCTGTCCGTCGATATCGTAACTGAACCCGTTGAGTTTATAGTAGTAGGCATTGGCCGACGTGGTGAGGTCGAGGATACGGAAGAGCTTGTTCTTCAGCGTCATCTCCAGACCCGACGACAGACTTTTGGCCACGTTCATGTTGGTGGAGTACATCATTCCGTCGGCGGAATTGCGGTAGTTGATGCGCTGTATGACATCGCTGGTAGGACGGTAGTAGGCGCTGACGAGCAAGGAGTGTTCGTCCCATGTCTTGAGATAGTTGAGCGAGAAGGAGTTGCTGAATTCCGGGGTCAGTTCGGGATTACCGAACGACACAGTGGTTGCATCGCGCGTATCACGGAACGAGTTGAGCTGTCCGCCCCACGGGCGGCGCAGACGGCGGGTATAGTTGAGTTGCAGCTGCTGGGTGGGGGTCAGTTGATAGGACAGAAACACGCTGGGGAACAACTGGAAATAGTCTTTCTTGAAAGGTTGGTCGCGCTTGGTGGCATCATGTTCCTGCTCCCAAGTATAACTCTCGGTATTCACACGCCAGTATTCGCCACGCAGACCGGCCATGACGTTCAGTTTACCGAGTTTGTAACTCAGCGTAGTGTAGAGGGCATGGAGATCCATGTCGTAGATGAAGCGGTTGAAGTAGGATTTGTCTTCCACCTTTGCCATCCCGTCCCAATGGCTGTCGTCGACGTACGACTCCTGGGGGGTGTTCTCATGGGAGAAATTTCCGAGATAGCCGGCTTCGATCTTGAATTTGTCGGTCACTTGGTTTTCATAGTCGAGTTTCACCTCCCAACGACGGCTGTTCATATACATCGGCCGGTACTGATAGTCATATGTCGTGGCTGCCGTACCGTCATAGTAGACGATGGAATCCTGATAGACATTGTCGTTGTCCATCTTCCAGCGGTCGTAATCGACCGTAAGGTCAAGGAAGTGGGTATCGGAGAAATTGTGACGGTAGTTGAACTCGCCGTAGTACATACGGGGTGTGTCCTTGCTGGACGTGCGGCGCATCATCATGCGCGTATCGGTAGCGGCACCGATGATACCATAATGATAGGGTATTTCACTTGAATTGCGGCCGCCGCCATACATCATCATACCGTTGAGCGACAGGTCATCCTTCGATGTGGCATGCCATGTGAGTCCGGCACGCGAGAAAAGATTGTTGCCCCAGTGGGCCTCGCTACCGTTGTAGCGCTGATACTGGTTGGTATTTTGAAATTCCTGCTCACTTGTCGTACGTCCCTCGTCCTGCCGGTGACGGTAGCCGATATTGGCGTAGGCGTCAAGAAGAGCACTGTTATAATTGATATTGAAACTTGTCTCCGCTCCTCCACGCGTATCGCCGCCGACTTGCAGCGAACCGTAATAGCCTGCCTTCCGGTCTTTTTTCAGTACAATATTGATAATACCGGCAGAACCCTCTGCCGAGAATTTGGCCGAAGGATTGTCGATAACCTCAATACGCTCTATGCTTTCAGCCGGAAGTTGCTGCAGTATCTGGGCACGGTTGTCAGAATTGATGCCGCTCGCCTTGCCGTTGATCCACACTTCCACACTGGTATTGCCGCGCAGCGACACATTGCCGTCATTGTCTACCTCGACACTGGGAATATTGTCAAGCACATCGCTGGCGGCTTGTCCGGCATTGGAGACGAGCTGCGACACATCGAAAGTCTTGCGGTCGACCTCCAGTTTCATGACCGACCGCTGGCCCGTGACGGTGACCTCCTTGAGTTGGTGCGAGTCGTCACTCATGTAGATGACACCAAACGTGGCCGTACTTTTGTCTGCCGTGATGCTGAACTCACGCTTTTCTGTCTTGTATCCCAAAGAGGACAGCGTGAGTACATACTTGCCGTTCTTCAGATTGTCTACCCTGAAATTGCCATCGGTATCGGTCATGCCGCCTCCGACGTACTTGTCGTCTCCTGCCGTTGCCACCCTCACATTGACATAACCAAGTGGCTCGGACATCTGGCGGTCGACGACTTTCCCTTTCACCCCTTGCGCCATGCATACACAAGCACAGGCCAAGGACAAGAACATTACAAAATATCTTTTCATACTGTATCTTATGACGAGCAAAGAGGGAGGGAGTTTAACCGGCCACGCCATTTTCACTTTTTTTAGGTCAATATCCTCTGCTATCGGTAATTTTTAGTACCTTTGCAAGCACTTGTTTCGCTGATACAAACAATGTGAAGAAACAAGAGAAAAAGCGTTGCTCCTATAGTTCAATGGATAGAACGTAGGTTTCCTAAACCTTTGATCCGGGTTCGATTCCCGGTGGGAGTACCGAAAGAGAAACATAGTCATTGCATGATTCTCCATCAGTTGTCCCTGTAAGGGGCGCATATTTCAATTTCTTACCATGAATTATGCGCCCCTTACAGGGGCATTGCTTGAGATAAATATGTAAAAACGTAGGGGCGAGCCCCTACGCTATAGTCTATCGTCCCTACGGGACTCGCAAGTTGCGATATTTTTCCGAACACCAAAATCCGAAAAACTCACGAATCTTCCTCGTTCAACTCATTTCTCCTGCCAACCGTTGACTTCTTTCTGCAACTGGCTGTAGTCCAAACCGCTTTTGGTGATACGTCCGCCCTCTATGACCAGATTGTCCGGTATCTTACTCATGCCGAGCAGACGGTAGACGTTGCCGCGTATCATCTGTCCGTCACAAACGGTGGGACACGTCAGTTGGTTGCCCTCGAGCGTTCTGCGGCAATCCTTCACACTGGCATCCAGACAGACAGTGAAAAGAACGAAATTCCGGGTTTTCTGCAGGCTGTACATGGTACGGAGCAGATTGACACTCTCATAGTTCCATGATGCCCAGGCACACACCACTGCTTTGGGTGCAGACGTAAGCAGGGCCGTACCGACGGATTTGCCGTTGATATCGGTAGCCGAGAAACGCGGCACCTCACTTCCGACCTTCACACTTGACACTCCCTTCAGACTGCGCTGCAGACGACGGAGATAGCCATTGTCCGGTTGCGCGGCGAGCATGGTACGGATGAGTGTGTTGGCCTGCTCATAGTCAGGCTGGTCGGTCTGTATGAAATATTTTCTGACCAGATAGTTGCCTACGGGCGATGCGGGATGGTCGTTGATAAACTTGGCGGCATTGCGGCGTGCCTCATCGGGGGAGACGCTGACGATGGAAGCGCGGAAAGCGTTCATCAGTTCATTGTCTTTTGTTCCCTTGACGGTCATCTCCTTGAGATGGGAGGCATCACCCTTGATGTCGACCGATTTTCCAGGCTGGGCAAAAATGGGCTGCTCGGTAAAATTGGGGAAAATCATCATCAGCGTCATGGGCTGCTCGCAGACGGTCTCGTAGGTGAAACGTCCCGACTCTACCTTGATGGTGTCGAGTTTCTGGCCGTTGCCTTCAAGGTTGTATACATAAAACTCGCCCTGATTCAGGTGCTGGAAGCGACCGTCCAACTTGAAATGGCGGCCGTCGGTTCCACACGAAACCAGAATCAGGACGAGCGGTATAAGGAAAGTCAAATGCTTCATTTCCTCTTTTCTATGGGCGTGATGTACACGCTACATTATTGTCTTGGTGACGGGACGCGTTGTTGTCTGTCGCACGTCCCGCCCATTGTTACGTCAGATTACTTCAGCAGAGAGAGTTCCAGGTCGCGGTCGGCATACGATTGCAGCGAAGGATCTTTCTCAAGCGCCTCTTTCAGATAGGAAGAGGCGGCAAACTTGTTGCCACGGCGGGCAGCCACGATAGCGTGCAGATAAGAAGTCAGGCCGTCGGGGTTGGGCACCTTGTCGAGCGTAGCGGCAGCGGCGGCGTAGTTCTTGTTGAGCAACTGTGCCAGGGCAGCACCGTTGGTATAGGCATGACCGAAATCGCTCTCAGCCTGTGCGTAATTGCCTTTGGCTACATTGAGCAGACCGATGGCGGGAGTCACGCTTCCGGTGTTCGAAGCACGCGAGATGAGCGACTCGGCGGTAGCGACATCGCCGTCAGCCAAAGCGATAAGGCCCTTGTTGGCCTGGGCTTCTGCAGCGTTGCGGTCAAGACTGAGTGCGTTGTTGAGATACTCCATGGCCTTGCTCTTGTCACCCTTGGCGAGTGCCAGGGCTGCGAGGTTGTTGTAGGCACGGTAGTCCTTGTCGTATATCTGGGCCGTCTTCTGGTAGATCTCCTGCTGCTTGGCGGGATCTTCGGTCAGCGTGGCGGCATAGAGCAGCTCGTCGGCAGAGAGTTTGGCGGGGTCGGCCTTGTACTGTGCCTCAATCTCCTCGTCACTGCGGCCTACGGTCTCGTAGTTGATGATCAGGCGCGAGCGGCGCAGTTCGGGCAGGATACCGTCAGCCAGTTCCTGGAAACCGGCAGACATGTTGCGGATCTGCTCCTCACGCTTCTGCGGATCGGTATACATGGAGAGCACACGCAGGATGACATCCTTGTCCTGTATATCGGAAGCGGCCACCAGACGCTGGAAGCCGTCCCAGTCCTGTGCAGTATAGTGGGCGTCGACATCGGCCTCAACCTTGGTGCGCTTGAGCTGTTCGCGCACATAGTTCTCGGACACATCCTGACGCTTGTTGGCCAGACGGTCGTTGAAGGTCACACCGCCATCGGGAGAAGCGTAGGCAGCCACCTCGACATTGCGCAGGTTGAGACCCTCGCGGTCGGCATTAATCTTCTTGAGCATACGTACAAACTCGGTGACGGAGTTGTTCTGCAGTTCGCTCTTGCGCAGGTTGGCCTCGTTGATGAGGAACTTGACATTGGCCTCCACTTTCTGCTCCTTGACACGCTGGAACGAGTCGGGGGCGATGCATCCGCCGTCGCTCAGTATGGTCTTGCGATAGAGCTCGGAGGTAGCGATGACACCGGTGGCCACTTTCACTGCGGGTATCTCTACGGTCTTGTTGCCCAGGCGGGCATTGAATGTGAGGTAGAGGTCGCTCTTCTGCATGTCAGGCACATAGGTGAAGGAGGTCTTCATCGTATAGCGTCCGCCCACACGGTAGGAGATGGTCTGGTCGTTGCCCAATACCTTTTCGCCCTGAAAGGTGGCTCCGGGGCCTTGCGTCGTCTGTCCTTCATACCGCAACTCGGGAATGACGGTCACGACGGCATTTTTCTTCATATACTTTTCGGGGAACGTGCCATTGATGGTGGCGGGCACCTGGCCGGCCTGCGTCTCAAGCGGATTGGGTACCACGGTGAAGTTGTCGGCAGTCAACGGACCGAGTTTGGAACACGAGGCCAAAATCAGCGCGGAACCGGCAGACAACATGAGAATGAGATTTTTTCGCATAATAGAGATTTGGATATTAGAATAGAAGTGCCGCGAGCGG
Source organism: Akkermansia muciniphila (assembly GCA_963621665.1). GTDB lineage: Bacteria > Bacteroidota > Bacteroidia > Bacteroidales > Bacteroidaceae > Prevotella. The sequence goes on from CAVFEZ010000055.1 coordinate 19,767, forward strand.
GACTCGAACCCGCACAGCCATTACTGGCCAAGGGATTTT
>CAVFEZ010000056.1:0-18993 GCA_963621665.1 Akkermansia muciniphila
GTGGGCAACTGCTCGTCGACAATCTTGCTGTTGTTTTCAAGCATCTTGTTGACCAGCCGGGTGCCGAGCGAATTGCGCTTGGCAGCGGTGGCACCAGCCTTGAGCAGACCGGTCACGTCGTAGATGCCGAGCTGGCTGAGCGTGTCGCGGATGCTCTTGCAGATGCCTTTGATGGCGATGAGCGAACTGCTCACGGCCTCGGGCTCCTTTTGTACCGTGTCGACAATCTGCTTTCTCTGTTTGGCACGATTGACAGGAGTTCCTCCGCCCGTTGTGGTTGTCGCGGTGGTGGTAGTGTTGTTCTGGGTGGTCGATGCAGTGTTTTGCATAGTTGGTGTTTGTGTGGTGTTGGTAGATGTTGCCGTTGAGCCACTGGTTGTCTGTGTCGCCGGCGGTGTATTCTTCGCCGTTGAGGAAGCCGTAGTAGAAGCCGTCTTGGAGTTCTTCTTCTGCTGCCTGCGATCGTCAAGTGTTTTTCTTGCCATAGGTACGATGTTTTTTGTGTTGATTGAAGGATTAGGTGTAGGGTATGAAGGCCGTCACTTGACGGAATGGCTACTATACGCCTTGGCAAGTTTCTTGTCGTATTGGTTTTCGGCATAGGCACTGCCGTTGTATTGCCGGGCGAAGTCGGCCCATTTCTTGGCTTTCAGTGCCTGATGGAGCGGCGCGGAGTGGCGTATGAAGCGACAGAAGAGCAACAACTGACTGCGCTCGCTGGCACACATGGCCTTGACAAAGGTGGCCACATCTTTCTGTTCGCACAGGGCGTAGTTGAAGCCCATGATCTGGAACATACCCCAACTGGCCGACGCATTGGCAGCCTCTACATGTATCTTGCGGGCTTTTTCGAGGCGTGTATATTCCGCCACCCCACCGATGTAGTGTTTCTTGTTCCACTTGGGGTACACGATGTCGGGATAGGCCGTGGCATACTTCTCGGGAGAGATGCCCCGCTGTTTGAGCTGGTTCCAGAAGATATGCCCTTCGAAGAGGATGGCCGGTTTGCCGGCGGCGAAGAATCCGCCTCTTCCTCCAGTCTCCACGGCTTGCACGGCCTTCATTGCAGCCGTCTCGCAGTCGAGCAGACGGGCGGCCAGGGAGAAATCCTCTTCAGTGAGTTTTGCTCCGGCGGGACGGTCGGTGAAGAAGAGTCTCTCCCAGGAGTTGTATCCTACGATACCGTCGGGGGACAGTCCCTGCTTCTTCTGGAAATCGATGACGGCCGTTCGGGTGGCCTCATCAAAGAGGGCGGTGGAGTCGGTCTGGTATCCGAGTCGGGCGAGTTCTTTCTTGAGTGTCACGACTGCGGGGTCTTGTGTTCCTTGCTTGAGTATTTTCATGTCCTTTGTGTTGTTGCTGTGAATAATATAATGTATGGTGCGCATCTGGCGCACATACGCGCCGCACAGGTGCGGCCGACGTATGGGAATGTGTTGTTGTTCCGATGGCAAAGTTCGGCAAAAACGGCCCTGACGGTTAGGATATTTCTTACAAAAAATGGCCAATTTCGTTCATTTTGGGCAAAAACCGCTGTTTTGCCCTTTTTCGGGGTATTTTTTTTGCCGTTGTGAAACGGCAAAGACCGAAGGCGGAGGCGTGCGGAAAGAAATCTATGCAGATGTCTTTTGTCTGATTTTCGACGGAGTGACGCCGTAGACCGACTTGAAGATACGGGTGAAATGCGACGTGTCGTAAAAGCCGCAGGCCATGGCCACCTCCGAGACAGACTTCTCGGGGGCTGTTTCGAGCATGTGGCGAGCCGCTCCCATCTGCACCTGACGGATATGGACGGCCGGTGTCTCTCCGGTGACGGCACTGAGTTTGCGGCGCAGTTGCTGGCTCGACAGGCAAAGCGACGAGGCCACCGTCTCGACACTGACATCCTCGGAGGCCATCTTCTCGACGACGGTCTGCCTGATCTTCTCCAGAAACGTGCGGTCGGTCTCCGACAGACTGTTCTCCGGATGGGGGTCGTTCTCGCTCACGGCCTGCGAATAGCGTTGCCGCATACGTTGCTGACGCTCCAGCAGATTGGCGATGCGCACCTGCAGTTCCTCGGCATTGAAGGGTTTGAACACGTAGGCATCGGCGCCGTCGCGCAGTCCCTGCAGACGGTCGGCATCGGTACTCTTGGCCGTGACCATGATGACGGGGATATGGGCGAGCACCTCCGACTTGCGCACAAGCCGGCAGAGGGTCTGTCCGTCCATGCGCGGCATCATCAGGTCGGTGACGATGATGTCGGGCACCTGTTCGGTAGCCATCGCCAGTCCTTCCTCACCATCGTGCGCTACGAGCAGACGGTAGTGCTTCTTCAGACCGATCTGCATATAGTCTGACACGTCGGCATTGTCTTCTATGATCAATACGGTGGGACGGTCATCGCCCGCCGGGGTTTCCTCCCAGGAGGCCGCCGCCGGCGTTTCCGGTTCGGAGAGCGACGGGAAATGGCCGCTGTGCGGGGGCAGCGCGATACGGAACGTTGTACCGCGCCCCTCCTCGCTCTCCACGGCGGCACTGCCGCCAAGCGACTCGGCAATCTGCCGCACGAGCGACAGTCCTACGCCCGACCCGCCACTGTGCTGCGGCGTGTCGCTCTGCCAGAACAGGTCGAACACGTGTTGCTGCTCCTCGGCACTGATGCCGCAACCGTCATCGCTGACGGTCAGCACCATACCTTGCGGCTGCACCTCGAGCGCCACCGTCACATGACCGCCCTCGGGAGTAAACTTGATGGCGTTGTGTACCAGATTGTTGACCACCTTTTGCAGGTATTCCGGCACAAAATTGGTGTCCCCGTCCTCCGCATCGTGGCGGTACAAGAGCGTGATGCCCTTGTTGCGGGCCATATTTTGGAAACTGTCGACCAGCACCGACACATACTTGACGACATTTCCGCTGCACCATTCGGGTTCGGCCACAGACGACTTGATACGCGAGATGTCAAGCAACTGGTTGACCAGCGACAGCAACAGACGGCCCTGGCGGGTGACCACGCCGCCTACCGAGGCGATGTCGTCGGCAGACAGTTCACCCCGCTCCATCATCTCCGAATAGCCGAGGATGACGGTGAGCGGCGTGCGGAATTCGTGGGTGACATTGGTATAGAACGTGGTGCGGGCTTTCTCGGCCTGCATCATGATGCGCTGGCGGCGCTTGCGGTTGAGAAGGGCGTAGTAGAGAAAGCCTACAAGAACGAGGGCAAGGGCCACCACGAGCACGGCCACGATGACGGAGCCTGTCTTCCAGCGTTTCTCTACAAGGAGATTGGCGTTCATGCGGTCGATGTCGGCCTGATGGCGCACACGGGTGTAATGGCTGTGGAGAGTCTGCAGACGGTTGTAGTTTTTCTCGCTGCTTACACTGTCCTTGTAGGCCTTTCCGCGCACAAAGCACTCCAGCGCCAGCGGCGTGTCGCCCGTCTTGCGTGCCAACTCGTATTTGAGCAGGTAGATGTCGGCCAGATATTCTATCGAGTGCTGCCGCTGGGCCTCGTCGAGGGCCTCGTCGATATAGTGCCGGGCTTTCTGTATCTTGTCGTGCGCCAAATGGATGCGGGCCAGTGCCACACACGACTCGAGCCAGTGCCAGCGGTCGGCACTATGGCTCATGAGGTCGTAGGCATGGGTATACTCCGCGATGGCTTTCTGTGTCTCGCCCCGGTTTTCGTAGAGCCGGCCGAAGTGGTTGAAACAGAGCGACACGCCGAGATCAGAGTGTATGCGGCGGTTGGCTTCCATCGACAGTTCGTAGTAGTGCCAAGCGGAATCGGTGCGGTGGAGTCCCTCGAACACGGCCCCGAGGTTGGCATAGTTGATGGCCTGTCCAAGTCCGCTGCCAAGCGACTTCTCGCCGGCCAAGGCTTGGCGGAAGGCAGAATCGGCCGTCTCGTAGTTGCCCAGCGAGAGGTAGATATTGCCGATACCATTGAGCGCCACCACCCGGTTCTTGCGTATGGTACTGTCGGTGGCCACGCCGCTATAGGCACTGCAAAGCCGCAAGGCATCGTAGTGGTGCTCGGAAGCCTCATCGAGGATGCCCATCCGTCGGAAGTTGGTACCGATATTGTTGAGTGCCTGCACCATCGACAGGGTATCGGCCACGCGACGGGCGAGGGCCAGTTCTTGCTGGTGGGCGGCAATAGCCTCGGCAAACTGGCTTTTCTCCCGCAGCGCTTTGCCTTGCGCACGGTAGGCGGCAATAAGGCTGTCGTCTTCGGGATGAGCAGCAGACTGCCGGTGTCCTTTTCCACAGGAGAAGCACAAACCCAAGACTGTGACAAAGAGAAAGATGAAGGAGACGTTTCGTTGTGTATTATATCGTTTGTTCATGGCAGGGTTCTGTGTTGTTGAAAATTCACTCCGCTAAGTTACAAATATTTTCCCAACCATCTGACGTAAAGACAAGAATTCCACATCAATAATATTATCCAATCAATTGGACGATACAGGAGGATCGCCATCAGAAGGTGGGGCACGGACTCATCCCTTGCAGCAATTATTATAATCATAATAATTATAATCATAATAAAACCTTTCCGTGCCTCATCAAAAGAAATGGAAGCCGTTGACGAACAACGACTTCCATTTCTTTCGGGTGGAGCTGGTGGGATTCGAACCCACGTCCAAACAGGGAAACCATACGCTTTCTACACGCTTATTCCGGCCTTCGGTTTTCGTGTTGCAACAAGACCCGGACCACCAATTGCAACCTTATCCTCTAAAATTTCATCCGGGCGACGAGGCGCACCCGAGACTATTTCCGATTTACCTGCACCGCTTAGCCCTCAGATTCGGAACAACATCCTTGGAGCGGTGTCTCGTTCTGGCATCTGATGCCGGAATAAAGCCGATCTACTATACTTCGATTAGGCAGCGAGAGCGTAGTTGTTTTCGCCAATTAAATTTTTGACCGCTGAGATTTAGGAGCCGGCAGACGACGCTCCGCGTGCTTACATACCATTTCGACCCGCTGTCAAATCCAGTCAACCCCCTTTTCTTGAGTTGCTGCATCCGCCCTGTGGCGATGATGGTTGCAATCCATTCTTCCACGTCAGCCACAAAAGGCTAAAAGAGGAGAATTGGACTGCAAAAATACACATTATCTATATATACGGAGTAATAGGACCGGGTGATTTCCATTTTTTTAACAGTCAGCCTGTCATTCCTCCTTGCGCTATTAATAATATTTGTGAACGTTGCCATTGATGTCCTATAAACCTCATTGACACTCATCACCCGTTCGACCGGTCGTCTGTGTATGAGAAAGAATGCCGTCTACAACCCGAAATACCGGGCCCAGCGATACCGCCGCAGCGCCCACACAAAGCCCCAACTGAAGAGCAGCACGAGGACAAACTGCACCGTCGGATAGACATAATAGTGCGTCTGCAAGAGCGGATGGAGAAGATCTGTGCGGTTCGCCGCCTGTATGACGATATGGTGTACGATGTAGATGCCCATGCTGCACGCATCCAGACTTTTCGCCCACCCGGGCACGTCGCCGATACGCGACGTACGGAAAGCGAGGAAGGCAGAAAACACAAGTGCCACGCTACACGGAAACGCGAGCAGACGATGATTGCAGAGTATGGCCTCAAGCACCATTGCCGCAAGCGACACCGCGGCCGCCACCGCAAAGAGCGGCCGCCACCGCCGCAAACGCTGCATATCCGCCGAGGCCAGCAACATGCCCCCGAGATAAAAGAAGAAATAGTGGGGGAAACGCCCTCCCAGCACAAACGAACAAAAATAGCCCAACACCCAACCGATGCCGACCGCCAAAAGCGCCATCACCTTGGTGTGCGGCCTCTCCCAAAGCATGAAATCCACGAGTTTGCCCACGGCGTAGCACTCGAAGATGGTCACAAGAAACCACAGATGACCGCAAGAGCCGCCGACGAATCCTCTTGGCCTTCCCTGCCCGATTGCTATCAGCAGCAGACCTACCGTGACATACGGCACCAGCACACGCTGTGCCTTGTCAAGAAGAAACTGCCGCTGGTCGGCATACCCCCCTTAATTCGTTTATACCCAAACAGATAGCCCGCCACGAGGAAGAATATCGGCAGGTGTACCATGTTCAGCACCAAGGAGAGTTTCGTATACAGCGGGACGGTCACTCCGGCATTGTCCATAGCGTTGCCCCAAATATAGTAAGGGCAGATGCAGTGGTAGTAGACCACCATGACAATGGCCGCCACGCGGAGCAGGCTGATGTCGTAAAATCGGGTTTTCATCGTTCTTTCTCGGATGGGGGATTGCGTGTTTATATTTCAATATTCTCCCCCCTTACTCTATGAGGGCCTGTGCCTCCTTGCAGAGGAACTTCTTGATGTCCTTGTAGGGGATGATGAAATCGATGACGCCCATGGCGTAGGGGGCTATCTCGTACTGCTGGTAGGTGAAGCAGACGCCGCGCTTTTCGAGCCACGGGGTGCGGGCGGGAAGGGGGATGTAGCCGTCTTCGGGCAGGATGAGGGCGTTCTTGAGTTCAGACTCCTTCATCTCGTTGCCACAGTCCTTCATGTATTGCAGTATGCCCTTGCGGAGCAGGGCCTGCAGTGCGGGCTTGCGTGCGAGGGTGGTGTCGACGGTCTGGCCGACCACCTTGTGGGTCAGTTTGCTGATGTTGGTGTAGTAGTAGGTGTACGAACCGTGTGCCCCACCCTGATAACTCTCGTCGGTGGCACTGTAGGTGACGTACTTCGCCGTCTCGCAGTTCTTGCTGATGCGTATTCTCTCCGAGTAGCGGGGTGCGTCTTCCGGTCCCCACTCCATCTCCTGCATGGTCTGCTTCTGGTCGGCGGCGAAGTATCTCATGGTGCCTTTGCCGTAGTAGTCTACCACTTTTTGTACGTCGTGTATATTGCCTTTGTACAAGGGATATTTGTGGCGTTGCTCGGGTTCGAGGTTGTTGACAGGCATATACAGGGCGGCCAACTGCTGCGCGATGTACTCCTTGATGCCGGTGGCGAGGCTGTCGTCGCCCTGCGGATATTCCACACGGATGTAGCAGGTGATGGTGGAGTCTCTCTCTGCGCTGTACACGACACTGTCTACCGTCACGGTGTCGGCGGCGACTTCGGTGGTGTCTGCGCTGACGGAGTCTGTGTCAGTGGTCTTGGGGGTGGTCTTGCAGCCCGTGGCACTCATCGAGAGGATTGCGAGGGCGAGAAGGGTGAAATGGATTCTTTTCATTGTGGTTTTTCTTATTTAGGGTATTTTCTTAGCGTATTTTTATCGTCACTCAATGGCCTCCGCAACATCCCTTGCCCGTTGCGGGTGCATCGTCTTTGGCGACGACGGGGCGTATGCTGCTGCCGATGTAGCGGGCGTTGGAGTAGAGGCGGTAGTTGGCGAAGTAGTAGGAGAAGGTGAGGGCCTCGCTGCAGTTGCCGGGGGTGAGCGTCTTGGTCCAGTAGGCGCCGTTGTCACCCCGGAGTACGGTTTCCTTACCGTTGCGTGCCCCGGCGGCGGGCAGGAAGACGGTGTTGCCGTTGCGGAGGCTCTTCACTTCAAAGCCTGCCACGGAGTCTGCGCCGGCGACAGGTATTCTGACCCATGTCCATGTGCAGTTGGCCCCGTCGGAGAGTTCTTCAAACTCCTTGTCGGTGGGCATACGGCAGGGTGCGCCCCATGCGGTGCTGGCGGCGTCGTCGTTGGCGTCGAGCAGGGTCTTGTGGTCGGCGGCGTTGTACTTTTCCATCTTTTCGTAGTCGGTGCCGTAGCGGTAGGTCTCCTGCGAACAGTCGCTCTTGGGTTGTATCTCGCCCCAGGCGAAGAGGTCGCCGTAGGCGGTGGCGGTGGTTGCCCCGACATTGGTCTCGGCCCATAGCAGTCCGCTCGGCAACTGTAGGTCGACAAACCGATGGCCGCCTATGGTGACGGTCTTGTCAGCCGCGCTGCCACAAGCCGCGCTGCCGCAGCATCCCGTCTGTGCCGTTGCCGTGAGCGCAGTGACGAGCAGGGCGATGACGGCGGAAAATGTTTTGTGCATGGTGTCCATTTTTTATGCCTATATATTATATAATGTGTAAATGTCCTGTTTATTGCTTGCGGTGTTTCTCCTCCTGACGGAGGAAGATGTTGGCCAGTACAGCCCCCGAGATGTTGTGCCATACGCTGAATACGGCTCCCGGTATGGTGGCCAGCGGATATTGGGCGAAGTGTACGGTAGCCAGCGAGGTGGCCAGTCCCGAGTTTTGCATGCCCACCTCTATCGACACGGCCCGGCACTTGGTGGCATCCATCTTCATCAGTTTGGCGGTGCCGTAGCCGAGGGCGTAGCCCAGGAGGTTGTGCAGGACGACAATGCCCAGTATCAGGAAACCGCAGCGCAAGAGCCTTTCGGCGTTGACACCGACCACGGCCCCGACGATGGCGACGATGGCGAGCGTAGATACCAGCGGCAGGAAGTCGGCGGCGCGCTCGGCGGCACGTGCGAAGAAGTGGTTGATGACAAATCCCAGGGCGATGGGCAGTATCACCACCTGGATGATGGAGAGAAACATCGCCGCCATATCCACGTCGACCGTCTGTCCGGCGTAGACATAGGTGAGCAGCGGGGTCATGACCGGGGCCAGCACGGTCGATACGGCCGTCATGCCCACCGACAGGGCCACGTCGCCCTTCGAGAGATAGGTCATCACGTTGGAGGATGTGCCGCCGGGACAAGTACCCACAAGAATGACGCCCACCGTGAGTTCGGGCGACAGGCCGAAACCTTTGGCCAGCAGCCAGGCCAGCAGGGGCATGATGGTAAACTGGGCCGCTGCGCCGACCAGCACGTCCTTGGGGTGGCTGAACACGATGCGGAAATCGTGCGGCTTGAGGGTCAGTCCCATACCGAACATGACGATGCCCAGCAGCGGGTTGATGTAACTGGTCTTGATGAAACTGACCGTCTCTGGGGCAAACAGCGCCAGCAGCGCCATGGCGATGACGATGAAGGCCATGTACTTGCTGAAGAGACGGGAGATGTGACGGAGAACGTTCATAGGCGGTCGGTCGGTGAATCTTTTTTGTTGGACGGACTATTGTCGGCTGCGCAGCAGCACGTTGTGGCGCAGCCTGTCGCCGTAGAAGAAGAGTTCCTGCAGGTGCAGGTTGCCTACGGGGAAGAAGTGCTGCAGGTCGGAAAGGAAGTAGCGTTGGGCATCGATGCCCCCGACGGTGAGCACATGACGGGCCGTGTCGACGGCCACCGTGACGGCCGTGCCGGGCTCACGGGGCGCGGCGGCCGTAGCGTAGGGGAAGCGCGCATCGTCGGCCTTGCCCTTCTCTCCGGCGGCAAGAAGGATGGCGGGCTGGCCGTCGGTAGTCCACGACACGGGATTGATGCACCCGATATTGTCGCGGCAGAGCAGCGGCGAGATGGCGTCGGTGGAGGTGACACTGTTGAAGTTGACGGTCACGCCCGTGGCCGTGGAGTCGGCGGCCAACCGTATGTGCGACATGCGGCATCCGGCCTGCGTGACGGTGTCGGCGGCCGTGATGCCGAAGCCCACCACATAGGCGGCGATGAGGCGGCGGTAGGTATCGTCGTCCATGTGCTTGAGTATCGCGGTGACCATCTTGCCCCCCTGACTGTATCCGGCAAGGATGAAGCGGCGGCCGCGGTTGAAGTGCTTCAAGTAGTAGTCGAAGGCATCCAGGGCATCGCGTGTGGCCACGGCGTAAGCCTCCTCAGCGTGCTCGCCCTCCAGACCCTCGAACACGGCCTGGCGGTAGTAGGGCAGATAGAGGTTGGCACGGGTGGCGAAGATGGTGTCGGCCAGTTCGGCCGAGAGCCTCCATGCCTCGCGGTGGGCGGTGCTGGCAGGGTCAGCATTGTAGCGGGTGGTGCCTGTAGTGTCGGCCCACGCTGTCACGCAGGTGGGCAGAAGATAAAATACGTCGGGCTGTGAGGCATCGGCATGGGCCAGCCGTGTGTCGCCCTCGAACCACAGGCTCTTGTCGGCCCAGTCGAGCGGGAGGCCGCGGCCGCCGTTTGGGTTGCCGCCACTGCTGCAGGCCATGCACATCTGCTGCAAGAGGAGCAGCAGCAGTGCGGGAAGAATACACGGGGGGCAGATATGCTTTGTCATTTTTTCTGTTGGTGTTGCGGCGGCATACGGTATCCGCCTTATCCTGCTAAAAGTGCGCAAATATACGTATTTTTCAGCCAACGGCGCAGTTTCCGCGCTTTTTTCTTGCCTCAAGCCTATGACATTGTCTATCCGCCTTGGCCCTACGGCGGCAGTCTTCGGGCCGGAATACCCGAGTATTCGGCCTTGAATACTCGAGTATTCGGGCCGAACCACTGCAGTATTCGGGCCGGGGCACCCGAGTATTCGGCCTTGAATACTCGGGTGTGCAAGGCCGAAGACTCTGGTCGGCCGCCGCCAAAGTGCCGGCATGCCTTCAGTACGCGGCCCGCGTACTCGAGTACGGGGCATGTACAACTGCAGTACGCGGCCCGCGTACTGGGGCGTACCGGCACCGCGCCGACCGTGAAACTGCCGGCAACCGCCCCGGAAATACACGCTTGGTACACGTCAGGCTTTGATTTGTGGCAAAAAAGCCGTAACTTTGCACTCCTGTATAAAAAACTGTCAGAATAAATGGGCATTGAGAAAGGAATATTCAAGCGTACCGAACTTCTTGTAGGCAGCAGCATCATGGACACCATCGCTGCGCAGCGTGCCATCATCTTCGGCGTAGGCGGCGTAGGCAGCTGGTGTGCCGAGAGCCTTGTCAGGTCGGGCATACGGCATCTGACCATCGTCGACTCCGACCGCGTCTGCATCACCAACATCAACCGCCAACTGATGGCCACGACCAAGACCGTGGGACACGTCAAGGTGGAAGTCCTGCGCGACAGACTGCTTGAAATCAATCCCCACGCCGAGATCACCGCCCTGCAGAAGATATACAATGAGGAGACGGCCGACAGTTTCGACCTCGACAGTTACGACTACGTCATCGACGCCATCGACTCGCTCAAGGACAAGGCCCTGCTCATCCTCCGGGCCACGGCCAGCCGTGCCGCATTCTACTCGTCGATGGGAGCGGCCCTGAAGATGGATCCGCTCAAGGTGCAGGTGGCCGAATTTTGGAAAGTGCGCGGCTGTCCCCTCGGTTCGGCCCTGCGCAAGAAGTTCCGCAAGCAGAAGATCAAGTTGCCCCGCAAGTTCCAGTGCGTATACAGCGAGGAGCTGCTCGACAACCTCGGTCACAACGAGACCTGCGGCACGGCCGCCTGCATGTGTCCCAAGGCCAAGCAGGGACCGGGCGACCCGTCGCTCGTCAACCACGAGTGGTGCTCGTCGAAGGCACAGATCAACGGCACGATGGCCCACATCACCGCCCTGTTCGGCTTCACCATCGCAGGGCTCGTCATGGACGACATCTACACCCGCGCCGTGGGTCACAGCACCCGAAAAGGAGAGGCCGGCCACGAATAACACGAAGAAAAGCGCCGCCGTACACAACAAAAGCGCACAAATGGAGTTATAATACAAGAAAGCATACTCCACGCTATATCATTATCAACCGAGCAAAGTGACACGAAAGAATACAATGGGAAAAACACAACTGGCCGTCAAGAGGATACTCGACATCCTTTTCTCGGCATTCGGACTCATTGTCCTCTCCCCCGTCTTTCTTGTCATCACCCTGCTGATGTGGCGGCAGCACAACGGCCCGGTACTCTTCAAGCAGGTACGCATAGGCTACAAGGCACGTCCGTTTGTCATCTACAAGTTCCGCACGATGAGCAGCGTCATCGAGGAGAACGGCCCCCAACTTGTGGCACGCTGCGACGACAGCAATTCGACAAGGCTCGAGCAGTTTCTGCGCGGCCACCATCTCGACGAACTGCCCCAACTGTGGAACGTGCTGCGCGGCGACATGTCGTTTGTAGGCCCGAGACCCGAGCGCAAGTACTTCATCGACAAGATCATGGCCGTAGACGCCTCCTACCGCGACATCTTCAAGATGCGGCCCGGACTCACGTCTGAAGCCACGCTCTACAACGGATACACCGACACGATGGACAAGATGATACGGCGCCTGCATATGGACCTGTCGTACCTCGAGCGCCGGTCGCTCTGGCTCGACCTGGTCATCGTCGTCAAGACCGTTCTCAACATCGTCACCGGAAAAAAATTCTGAAAAAGACATATTCCCCACTACTATGAAGAAAACCCTCTACATTCTTCTTCTTCTCCTCACCCCGGTCTTCGTACAGGCACAGTCTACCATGACCGACAACCAAGTGTTGCAGTTTGTCATGAAAGAGCACCAGGCCGGTTCGTCGCAATCGCAGATCGTCACCAAACTCATGCAGCGCGGTGTCAACATACAGCAGATACGCCGCGTACGCAAGATGTACGAGAACAATGCCGGCAACGCCAACGGCCGCATCAGTGACACCGGCGACAACGGGGAAACCACCCGCATGCGCACCGCCAACGGAAAAGACCGCACCGGCAAGGGCAACACGGCCGACAATGCGGCCTATCCCGACGAGACCGGCATGGGCAACTACACCAACGGAAGAATACAGGGCAACTACTCCACCCGCGACGAGATAGACGAGAACAGCAACGACTATCTCATCTACAACGCCGAACTGGGCAACATACTCCCCACCGACACCGCCACGCTTGTCAAGCAACTGCTCGAAGAGCGCGAGAAGAAAAGCCGCCGCGTGTTCGGACGCGACATCTTCAACAACAAGTCGCTCACCTTCGAGCCCAACATGAACATCGCCACCCCGCAGAACTACCGTCTCGGCCCCGGCGATGCCGTCATCATCGACGTGTACGGCGCCACACAGAAGACCATCACCTCGACCGTATCGCCCGACGGCGAAGTCACCGTCGAAGGGTTCGGCCCCATACAGGTGAGCGGGCTCACCGTCGCACAGGCCAACGCCCGCATACGCTCGCAGCTGGGTTCGCGCTACAGCAGCAGCCAGGTGAAACTCACCCTCGGACAGACACGCACCATCACCATCAACGTCATGGGTGAGGTGGAAAACCCCGGCACCTATACGCTCTCGGCCTTCGCATCGGTCTTCCACGCCCTCTACATGGCCGGCGGCACCAATGACCTCGGTACACTGCGCAACATCAAGGTATACCGCGACAACCGCCTCGTGACCGTGGTCGACATCTACGACTACATCCTCAACGGCAAACTCACCGGCAACGTGCGTCTGGCCGACAACGACGTCATCGTGGTCGGACCGTACGACTGTCTGGTCAACATCACGGGCAAGGTGAAACGCCCCATGTACTACGAGATGAAGAAGAGCGAGAGCATCGCCTCACTGCTCAAGTACACCGGCGGATTCACGGGCGACGCCTACCGCAAGTCGGTGCGCGTCAACCGCAAGACCGGCAAGGGCTACGCCGCCTACAACGTGGAGGAGTTCGACTTTGCCAGTTTCCGCATCGACGACGGCGACTCCGTCAGCGTAGACTCCATCCTGCCGCGCTACGAAAACACCGTCGAGGTGAAAGGTGCGGTATTCCGCCCCGGCATGTACAATATCGGCGAGCAGGTCAACAGTGTCCGCACGCTCATCGAGCACGCCGAAGGACTCACCGAGGAGGCCTTCACCAACCGTGCCGTCATACAGCGCATGAAGGAAGACCGCACGCTCGAGATCGTGCGTGTCGACATCGCCGGAGTGATGAGCGGCAAGGTGGCCGACGTGCCGCTGAAGGAGAACGACGTACTCTTCATACCGACCCGACAGGACCGTGTCACGGAGCGCACGCTCACCATACGCGGTGAGGTGCAGTACCCCGGCGTCTACCAGTATGCCGACAACGAGACCGTAGAAGACCTCATCCTGCAGGCCGGCGGACTGACCGACAAGGCATCGCTCGTCAATGCCAGCATAAGCCGCCGCGTGAGCAATCCCAAGGCACTGCGCCCCGACAGCGTCATCGCCCGCACCTATACGGTCGACATCAAGGACGACTTTGCAGTGGAAAGCAATCCGGGCTTCACGCTCATGCCCTTCGACGAGGTATACGTCATGAAGAGCCCCGGCTACACCGAGCAGCAGAACGTGAGCGTAGAGGGCGAGGTGATGTTCGCCGGCACCTACAGCCTTCCCCGCAACAACACCCGTCTGACCGACCTGTACAAGATGTCGGGCGGCGCAAACAGCCTGGCCTACATCAAGGGCGCAAAGATCATACGCATCGCCACCGAGACAGAGCGCGACCGCATGCGCGCCGTACTCAAGATGCAGCAGGAGCAGCAGCAGAAAAACCTGCTGCAACTCGCGGCCAGCAGCAACAACTCCTCAAGCATCACCTCGGCAGCCGAAGGAACCAAGAACGCCAACATCGCCAAGTTCACCGTACCTACAGAATACCCCGTCGGCATCAACCTTGAGGAAGCCCTCAAGAAACCCGGATCGGACGCCGACATCGTACTGCGCGAAGGCGACCGCCTCGTCATACCGCAATACAACGGTACCGTCAAGGTCAACGGAGCCGTGATGTACGCCAACACCGTGGCCTACGAGCGCGGCAAGCGGCCCTCCTACTACATCGAGATGGCCGGCGGCTACGACTCCGATGCCATAAAGAACCGCGGCTACATCATCTACATGAACGGCACGGTGGCCAAACTCAGCCACGGAGCCAAGGTGGAACCGGGATGCGAGATCGTCATCCCCGCCAAACTGAAACGCAAGATGAGCACCGCCGAAACCATGAGTCTCGGTACAAGCATGTCGAGCATCGCCGCCATGATCGCCACCATAGCCAACCTTGTGAAATAACCGACGATAGGAGACACACTGCATGAACGAGCAAAACAACAAGGAGGTCATCGACCTCAGCGCCATATTCAAGACCCTGCTGAGCCGCAAAAAAGTATTCTTCATCATGTGGCCCATAGTCTTCATCCTCTCCTGCGTATGGATATTTCCCGAACCGCGCTTCTACACGAGCGACGTGTCGCTTGCACCCGAGAGCGGCGGCGACAATGCCGCAGGCGGCCTTACGTCCCTCGCCTCGCAGTTCGGTGTCAACCTCGGCGGCGGTTCGACCGATGCCATCTACCCCCTGCTGTACCCCGACCTGATGAGTTCCAACGACTTCATCATCAGTCTGCTGGGCATACAGGTACAGACCCAGGACGGATCCTACACCGGCGACTACTACACCTACATGACCAAGCACCAGAAGAAGAACGAGGTCACCGCCCCCTTCAAGAAGTTGAAGGGCACGATCGGCAATCTCTTCGCCAAGAAGAAAGACCCGGGCACGAACAAGAGCCAGGGTACACGGATGAACGCATTCCGCATGTCGGAGAAGGACTTCAACCTCATACAGAGCCTGAAAACCAAGATCACCTGCTCCGTCGACAAGAAGACCAACGTCATCACCATACAGGTAAAAGACCAAGACCCCGTCATCGCCGCCACGATGGCCGACTCCGCCCGCCAGCACCTGCAAGACTACATCACGCTCTACCGCACCAACAAGGCACGCGTCGACGTGCAGCACTACGAGCAACTCACCGTAGAAGCCAAGAAAGCCTACGACCGCAGCGTAGCCGTCTACAGTTCGTACTGCGACACCAACCAGGACGTGATGCTGCAGTCCTTCATCTCCAAGCGGGACGAACTGGAGAACGAGATGCAACTCAAGTTCAATACCTACAGTGCCATGCGCACCCAACTTGAAGCCATGCGTGCCAAACTCCAGGAGAAGACCCCGGCCTTCACCATACTGCAGAGCGCAACGGTACCCGTCAAGCCCGCAGGACCCAAACGGATGATCTTCGTTCTCGGCATGCTCATCTTTTCCACCTTTGCCGCCACACTATGGCTCGTCAGAAAAGAGATTTTCACCAAACCGCAGCCCCAAGCCGCTGAGTAAGCCTGCCGCCCCAGGGAGAGTAGAACCGAGAAGCCGCACATGACGTCATTTCCACATCTGAAACGCATACCCCTGTACTTCAAGCGTCCCTCATTCAGGATAGACCCGAAGGAGATGACGCTCATACCGTATGCCATGATATTCGTGGTCATAGCGAACTTCAGCATAACGTTTGATTCGGAGGGAATATCCAGTCTGTCCTACCTGTTTCTCGGACTGACCCTCCTCAGTTTTCTCGTCATGGCCTACCTCACCCTGCGCCAGCACCGCATGACCCGGTACGGACTGCTCTACGTACTCTTCATGTGCCTCATCATCGCCGTATCGCTGGTGCAGGATACCGACTTCAAGAATGCCCTGTATATAGCATGCTCCATCTGGTTCTTCCTCCTCATACTACGCTATTATCAGAAGCGGCCCAGGATGGTGATGTACGCCTGCACCCTCACACTGTCCTTCTGCGTCTACGCCAACCTCTACGACATCGCAATCCACCCCGACAAGTGGATGATCGCCACCGAGAAGGAAACCACGGGCTACCTGCTGGGCAACAACTACAACCAGATGGGGTGCCGGCTGATTGTGGCCCTCATCTCCAACTCGATCTGCATGAAGTACGGACGGCTGTGGATGGCCAATCATGTGCTGCTCGCCATCGCAAGCATCGCATCACTGGCCATGGTCGGATCGATGACCTCCCTGTCGATGATCACCGTCTATGTGCTGTATTGCATAGTGCCGTCCACGCATCTGCGCAGCATCGGACTGTACGGTCTCTTTGCCCTGTTTGTCTTTTTCCAAGTGTTCGTCGTGTTCAACGGCAACGGACTTGAGAACAACGAGATGGCCCGCTACATCGTCGAAGACGTACTGCACAAGGACATCACCTTCACGGGCCGCACGATGATGTGGGACAGTGCCCTGCGCAGCATCGGAGAAAGTCCTGTATGGGGATGGGGACTGGTCGACCGCAAATGGTACATGTCGCACATGTCCTCGTTTGCCCTCGGCCCGCACAACTTCATTCTCTCCATACTCATCAACGGCGGCATACTCCTGCTGGCTCTCTACATTGTCATCTGCCGGGTCTCCTACAAGCCCATGCACGCCTACCGCAAGACCTACAATGCACAGATAGTCATGTTCGGCACCGTCACCCTATGGTTCATGTCGCTCATGGAGATGTACCCGCTGCTGCTCATGATGCTTCCGCTGATGTTCATGTACTACTACGGAGACTATATAGCCGTACACCCGTCACCAAAAGAAAAGCAAGCCGCCTAAACCCACAAGAGGAATGAAAGAGAACACCAACGGGGCAATAGCCCTCAATACCACCATACTCTATATCCGTCTCGCCATCGTGTCGGTGTGCGGACTGGCCTATACCCGCTTTGGCCTGCAAGCGCTCGGTGTGACCGACTATGGCATGTTCTCGGTCGTGGCCTGCATCATCACGTTTGCCACCGTGATCAACACCGTGATGGTGTCTACCTCAAACCGGTTTATCGCCACCGCCATCGGTCGGGGCGACGAGGCGGAGACCAACCGGCAGTTCAATGTCAACCTGCTCATCCACGTACTCATCGCCGTGGGCACCGCCGTCATAGCCCTGCCCGCAGGACACTGGTACATCGACCGCTACGTCAACTACGATGGCAACATGGCCGACGTGCGCATGGTGTACGACGTATCGATGGCCGGATGGATACTGTCGTTTGTCGGCGTACCCTATAACGGCCTGCTCCTGGCCCGCGAGCGCTTCCTCGTGTTCTGCTCCACCGACGTACTGTCGAGCGTGGTCAAACTGGTGGTGACCTACCTTCTCATCGACCATTTCACCCACAAACTGCTCATCTACGCCCTGGTCACGGCCTTCATGACGGGATTCCCGACATTCGTCTTCATCTACTACTGCCACCGGAAATTCCCGGAAATCACCCGTCCCAAGTTTGTCCGCGGATGGAAAAGATACCGCGAGGTACTCGGCTTCTCGGTAGGCATCGCCATCGGAGCCCTTGCATCGATCGTCAAGAGCCAGGGCGGCGCACTGATTGTCAACGCCTTCTTCAGCGCCGCCATGAACGCCGGCCTCGCCATCGCCAACAGCGTGTGCAACATACTCCTGACGTTTGCCAACAACGCACAGAAGAGCATCTCGCCGCAGATTGTCAAGAACTACGCCAAGGGCGACCTTGAGCGGTCTTCCGTCCTGGTCTGCCTGGCCTCGCGCGTGACCTACCTTTCGATGCTCACCGTGGCCGTACCCTTCCTGCTCGTGCCGGAAAAGATACTCGACATCTGGCTTGCCGAGACACCGCCGTACTCCATCACCTTCATACGCCTGTTCATCGTCGACCTGCTCATACTCTCCATCAATGCGGGCATCAACGACTATATCTTTGCCTCGGGCCGGATCAAACTGTACCAGATCATCGTCAACGGATTTCTCGTGCTCTCCGTCATCACCGGATATGCTGTGATGAAGGCCGGGTACGCCCCCGAATACCTCTTCTACGTATACATATTCTTCTCGCTGATTATATTCTTCATACGCCCGCTGCTGCTCAAACGGGTCGTGAAGTTCGACATACGCCTGCTCGTCGTACGGTCGTACATCCCCGTCTTCGGAGTCACGCTGCTGTTCCTGCCCGTATTCCTGGTCAAGGCACAGGCAGAGGCATGGATGGGGGCATGGGGCTTCCTGGCCGCTGCATACGTATACTTTATCACACTGGTTTGGTTTCTTGGACTGGGAAGCAATGAGCGGGCCTTCCTGTCCGAAAAAGCAAAAAGCCTTTGGCTCAAGGCCAAAGGCTGATATATGGAGGGTACCGCCCGCTGAAAGGCGGTGCAGAGCGACAATTGGAATAAGGGGATATCGGTTCCCATATAATATTGTCATACATTGAATATCTCCTCGTTACAAAGATCTTTGATATTTGTGACTTGCTTTTGACCATTGCACGATTCGCTATTCGTGGCCCCTGTAAGGGGCGCAGATTACAGGATAGGGCCTCGGCCCTATCTCTCTTTGGCCTTATAAGCGTAGCCCCTGTAAGGGGCGCATAATTCATTGTATGAGATTGAACTAT
>CAVFEZ010000057.1:0-18141 GCA_963621665.1 Akkermansia muciniphila
CAATGATAGATAGCATTGCACGGTTCATGCTGAAACACAAAGGGCTTGTTTCCCGTCTGTGTCGCCTTGGCATCTTTTTGAGTACATCCGGCTAAGCACCAGATGAGACAGAAACATAGTATCGCGTTAATTGTTGTCTTCATATTGTCCGTAGATTATGATGCTTTTATCTTCTAGAGAATTAGCGAAAATAGATTTATAGGTTGAGATAAAGAACCGCCATCTCAGGTTCCTCGCTGTATGTGAGGCATTTATGTATTGTCTTTTGCATATTTTTTATGTTGTCTTTTTATTTCTTTATGCAAATTGAGGCCAAATCGTTAACAACTCTATCCAAGTCTTCTTTGTACAACAAGCCATCAACATATTCTGCCGGAATATTAATCTATAGAACACGCCTTTATTGTCTTTGAAGGTTGAAAGTACATTTATGCCAAAATGCATGAAAAGGTTAACATGTGCAATTTAATCTAACATAATAAATCCTGCCCAATAGTAAGGGTCTTCATATATATCCCTTACATCCATCATGGCCTTCCATAACGCTTGATGCTTGTCTATGCCATCGGTCAAGTAGGTATAGAATTTTGTCATTAACATGGAGGTAGCATCATCTTGCACCTTCCAAAGAGACATGACAATTGTTTCAACCCCAGCCATTTTAAATGCCCGTTGCAATCCATATACACCATTGACGGGATCAATTTTTCCTCTGGCGGTTTCACAGGCAGATAGAACTACAAGTTTGGTGTTTCTCAAATCCAATCGGGAAATTTCATCTGCAGTCAAAATGCCGTCTTCGACATTTGTCAGACCAAATTTTCCTTGCCAGATGTTATTTCCTCCAGCCAACATTAAACCTGCCCACATCATATAAGAATCCTTTTGCGAGTATATGCTGGTTGAACCCACAAACTTATTCCCTTCTGCACGTTGCGGCGTATCAATAACAAATCCGTGAGTGGCAAGATGAAGTATATCGGGAGAATTCCCATTTAGTGCCTTAAATGATTCTTCGTTTGCGGCATTACCTTCAAACACAGAAACTTTAATTTTCTTCTTTGAAAGTAGAGAATCGATATTGGCAATTTCTTTTTTTGTTGAAGGAATTGCCCCCCATTTCCCTCTCTCATTCTCAGACCGAAGGAATAGCATTGAATGTACATCAGTACCTGAGTATGTGTCATATCCAGAACTGGCATCCGCCATTTCCGATGTGGTTTCATCATATTTTACATTTCCATATAAGACAGATGTTTGGAAACTTGCATCAGCATCCTTAATGTCTTTTATTGATGCCGTCGAAGATACTCGGTTCATGGAATATTGTTCATTCAGCATTTTATTGTCATTATTTCGCAATACGTCAAAATTAATATTAGACAAAGGACCTGTAGTGGAATAATATACAGTATTGACACCTTTCAGATATGGAGTTAGTTTCTCCCATACCATTTTGTACAAAGTAATTGCTTTGTTTGTTGAATATAGGTCGTTAATAAATATTTCATCAGGATTGTCACTATCAAAAACCGCTTCAACAGTATCAACATTTTCCAAAGAAACAAGAATGGGGGATACAAATCCTTTTCTCAAAATGAAAGCTCCGTAAAAAGGTTCTACATCTAGATAATTATCCATATGAGGTGCGTAACAATATTCTATTGCCACATCGTGCTCATCCAATGAAGCTTGTACGTCTTTCCACGTTTTGCTATCATCTATAAGCCATTGTCCTAAGCTTCCAGCAGAATTCAACAAGTGTCTTTCTATGCCGGTTATTGCTCTCGCTAATGAGTCTCTTGTAGTGTTGTTGCCTGATTTGTATGCCAATTCACCTTTTAGGGAATTGTATTTGTCATATTGTTGTCTCAAGTTTGAGTCTGACGATTGGTATATATATCGCTCCATTATCTTTTTTGAACTAACCAACAAACTCTTGCAGAAAAGGGCATTGTTATAGGCCGTTTCAATGGCGTTCTTATCATGAGACTGATATGCTATAAGATTATTTATAAACACACGCTCTTTTGAAATCTCGGTCCAATAGTTTTCCCTTTCTATTCCCGCAAAATGTGAGAACAATTTTTCAATATTAGTAATAGAATAGTTGTTCATGTCATGAAGCGCCACAACAGAATTTGGTATATCTTTCAAATACAAGTTGCAAATTGCTCTGTTTTGAGCAAATACATAATTTCTTTCACTATTGTCTCCATCGATTTTTTCGAGAAGTTCGACTCCATCTTTCCATCGTCCTTGTTTCATATACATTGCGGAAAGATTGTTGCACGCGAGCGTGTAGGCTTCATTTGAAAATGTCGTTTTCTTGGAATTGTTTATAACAGTCAGAAAACACTTTTCGGCTACTGGGTCATGCCCAATTTCTTGACATAAAAATCCATAATTATTGAGAATAAGGAATTGGGATTCATCTGTTATTTCGTAAATGCTTCCATGACGATTCTCAAATTGTTCAATGGCTTTATCCATATAAATCTTTGCAGACAACAAATCTCCATTATATTGATAAGCCAAAGACGTATTCATCATCGTTGCAAAATAAGATTCACCATAATCGTTCTTTTCTTCAAAATAAACCCGAGCTTGATTAAGGTAATCCAATGCTTCTCCATAGTTCATTAACATCACTTCAAGCTGTCCTCTACAACATAGAATATTGCGTATATATTCATTATTGGGCTCAGATTCTCTTTTTTTAAAAGTGGTTCCGGCATCATTCAACAATTCCCGAGATGATGCCAAGTCACCAATTTGCATATAATAATAGTGCAAAGCAAAGATGACACCATAATATAGGTCTGCATTATAATATTCGGCTTGTTCATAATGCTTTTTAAGACTTAACAATGATGGTTCCGCCTCGGAAATTCTGCCTGTATTGCAAAGAGACATGCATTCTTCGAAGGATAAGTTACTGTTGGCGTTTTGTGAAAAAACGGCAGTACACCAAAGGGAAACTATTATTAAAATACATTTTTTCATTTTGAACTACATTCTTTTTTATATTGTGAAGTTCGTCCGGAATTTCTTTTTGTATAAAGCAATTTGTATCTCCTTGCTTTTATTAAGATATTCCGGCGCCTCAGGCGTATGTCTTCTTTTCAGACGGGTTCTGTAAATTGCCTTTGATGGATTTTCGGATTTTAGCCGTGAAAGTCTTGTCTTGGGAATTTGCACATACGTATGCTACTCAATCAATGTCTGTTCCGAGCAAGAAGTCCGTCAGGCCAATAATCAGGACACCGTTTTCGTCGTGGTATGGAGCTATGTCATCACGCATTATGACTATTTTTTTGAAAGAGTCGTTGATGCGTTTTAGCGATGCCAATTCCTGCTCACGTTTTTCTTCATCGGGCATTGCGAATGCGGATTGTATATAGAAACGTTTGTCGCCCTTGTTGGCCACAAAATCTACTTCCAACCGCTTTCGTTCGGTTGCTGTGCGTGCTTCTACCATTCCCACATCTACATTAAACCCGCGGCTTCGCAGTTCATTATAGATGACATTCTCCATAAGGTGGTTTTCTTCTACTTGCCTGAAGTTAAGCAGTGCATTGCGCAGGCCGACATCCTGGAAATAATACTTTGACAACGTTCCGATGTACTTGCGCCCTTTGATGTCATACTTGATTGACTTCTCTATGATGAAGGCATCTTCCATATAGGAAAGATAGTTGGCAACGGTCTGCGATGAGATATTTTCCTTCTTCACAGTCTTGAAGGTGTTTGCAATCTTGTTGGGATTGCAAGGTGCACCTATTCCGGATGCCATCACATTCATAAGTTCAGAAAAACCGTCTATATTGGAAATCCGGTTACGCTCGACAATATCACGCAGATAGAGGGCCTGGTTCAAACGGGTCAGGTATTCTGCTTTCCTGGCATTGTCATCAAGTGCCGACAGGTAGGGAAGGCCTCCATAAGTGTAGTAACGCTTCCATAGGGCAGACTTGTCACCGCCTTCTGCTGCATACAACTCAGCAAATGACAGCGGGTAGATATGTATCTCCCTCCCCCGTCCCCGGAATTCTGTGGCCACGTCTTTCGAGAGGAACCGTGAATTGCTGCCAGTAACGTATACATCGACATTGTCCATATGCATGAAACTGTTGAGCACGTCAACAAATCTGTCAAGCAGTTGAACTTCATCTATTATAAGGTAGTATTGCTCCTTGTCTTTTACGCACCCCTTTACGTATGCCAGCATTTTGAACGGCTCTCTTAACTCCTCATTACTGATGTCATCGAGTGCAATTTCTATGATATGTTCCTCGTCAACACCTGTCTCCAGGAGATGCTGGTGGAAGAGTGTAAACAACAGAAATGACTTGCCGCACCGTCTGATGCCAGTAACAATTTTAATCAAATCGGTATGTTTCCAACCAATCAGTTCATTGAGATATTTATCACGCTTTATTATCATTCCATTTTAAAAATATGTCATTAGTGACACTTTTTTCACACGCAAAGATACTATAGTTATCCGTTATGCCACACGTTCACTTGAAAAAAGTGTCACTAATGACACTTTTTTCAAGTGAACGTGTTTGTTGGGCTATTGTTCATATCTTCCAGACATTGGCTTCGCTTGATTTCGCCGGCTTGCAGGCGGCTTTGGCTGAAGCCGCTTTCCGAAGTTGCGGATGAGGCCCGGATGCACATCTCCGGCAAGTCCGGTTCCGGTGTCCGTCTATGCACATGCTTTCTGAAATGCTACAAGGGCCTTGTACGGTTGCTACAAGGGCCTTGTAGCGTCCGTACAAAGGCTTTGTAGCGTCCGTACAAGGCCTTTGTAGTATTTGCGGTCGGGCGGGGTGGGTTTTAGGGTGCAGGGTTGGGTTTTTTTACGGTGGTTTGGCCGATTTCCCCTGTTCGGCTCGGTCAGCGTAGCAGGTGGTGGCCAATCCAGAAGAAGCCGCAGTCGCAACATTCCTGTTCGCCGTCGGCGTGCAGGATGATGTTGGGGCTGCCACATTCGGGGCAGATGGTGCTTGGGTACATGGCGGTGGGTTTTTTGTAGGGTGGTGTAAGGCAAAAGAACGCATGGTCGGGGTGTGGGCATATGGTTCGGGTGCAAATATAGTATATATTGCGCGTATGTGCGTAGGGCGGGCTTTGTTTTTTTGTCGGAGGGTAGGGTGGGGAAGGGGTGGCGAAAGTATGAATATGAAAGGAATATTAAGTGAAAGTTATATAAAATTCGCAGAAAAACCCCGAAAACTCGCGGAATTCCCCAAGTTTTCGGGGTTTTATTTTCGTGTTTTGCGAAAATTTGTTATAAAAAAATTTGGAGCATTGCTTCCCGGCCTATACCTTTGCACCCGTCATCTGACAGCAACGCCGGATACGGAAAGCCACTAAGGCGCGAGCCTTGTCCCGACGGCTGGGGTGACAAAGAATGAAGCAATAAACATCACAAACATTTCAGTCAACGAAAAAAAAGTATCAAGCAACAAGGCACCCCGCCCACATCCAAAAAACAACAGAATTATCAACAACTAAAAAACACGAAGTATTATGAAAAAGTTAGCATCTATCGCCATCGCACTCGTCGCCGCTCTCGGCGCATTCGCACAACCCGAAGCAGGTACGTTCTCCATCACCCCGAAAGTCGGTCTGAGCACCGCCAACCTCTCCGGATACGGCAAAAACCTGAGACTGTCCGTCGAGTCGTCTGAGGGCACAAAATATTCACAGGCAACCGAAGCCACTACCTATTTCGTCGGCGGATTGGTGGCCGGTGCGGAAGTCAACTACCAGATGTCCAAGCATTTCGCGCTGAGCGCCGGTCTGCTCTACTCGCAGCAGGGTGCAGAGCGTCAGGGTGACCTGAATGTCACCGGAGCAGCCTTCCGTGACGAGGACCAGATGAAACTGGCTTACCTCAATGTGCCTATCCTCGCCAACTTCTACGTAGTCAAGGGCCTTGCCCTGAAGGTGGGTATCCAGCCCGGCTTCCTGCTCTCAGCCAAGGAGAACATCCGTGAGACTGCCTCTGGCGGTGTCGCCTCTGCCGACCGTCACGAGAAGGTCGACGCCAAGAGCAGCTGCAAGACGTTTGACTTCGCCATCCCTGTAGGCATCTCCTACGAATTCAAGAACATCGTGCTCGATGCTCGCTACAATATCGGTATGGCCGACGTGTTCAAGTCAAAGATTCCCAGCGACGGTACCTCCGGACTCGTAGGCAGCCAGAGCAACAAGAACCAGGTGCTCCAGATCACCCTCGGCTACAAGTTCAATCTCTAATGGCGTCTCAAGGGTAAAAGGATTTTAGGATAACAGGAAAAAGAAGAAATAGGATAATGATACAAATGAACTAAAAAAACAGGACAACAAGAAACAGAAAAAACAGAGTAAAGCAAGCAAGAGATATCATAAATACATACGAGAATTAAAATGAAGAAGGGCGGTCCCAATTACGGGACCGCCCTTTGTTGTAGTTTTTTGTTATTGGTGTCCGGTGAAAATCCCGCAACTTGCGAGTCCCGTAGGGACGACAGACTATAGCGTAGGGGCTGGCCCCTACGTTTTACGTATCTATTTCAAGCGGAGCCCCTGTAGGGGGCGCATAATTCATTGTAAGAGATTGAAATATGCGCCCCCTACAGGGGCTATATTTAAATTGCAAGGAGAGATAGGGCCGAGGCCCTATCCTGTAATCTGCGCCCCTTACAGGGGCAACGGATAGCGAATCACGCAATGGTCAAAAGTAAGCTCCATATATCAAAAGTCTTTACATATTCAGTACCTTACTATGATATATAGAAATTTTACCGGACACCAATAGTTTTTTGTCATGTTGCTCAGAGCAATTCCGGCAGTTCGTAGAGGTGGGTGCTGTTGCTGCCCTTGATGAGGATGTAGTGTCCTTCGGGGCGGCAGCAGGCGATGGCCTCCTTCACCTGTCCCACGTCGGCAAACTTGCGGTAGGGGCAGTCGATGGCGGCAAACTCCTTGCCCACGAGCCACACGTCGGTGAGTCCGGCCTCGGCGAGCAGCTGCACGACGCGCTGGTGCTCCTCGCGGCTCACCTCGCCCAGTTCGCCCATGTCGCCGAGGATGGCCATCTTGTTCTTGACATCCATGAGTCGGAAGTTCTCGATGGCGGCGGCCATGCTCGAGGGGTTGGCGTTGTAGGCGTCGACCACGAGATGGTTGTAGGGTGTGGTCTCGAGTTGCGAGCGGTTGTTGCTCGGTATGTAGTGCTCGAGGGCATGGTCGATGGCGGCGGCGGGCACGTCGAAGTGCAGTCCGACGGCGATGGCGGCGAGCATATTGTCGAGGTTGTAGGCACCGATGAGTCGGGTGCTCACCTCGTGCCACTCGCTGCTGCCGGTGCGCCAGCGCAGGCGGAGGAAGGGTGCGCAGTCGATGACCTCGCCCCACAGGTCGCTCCCCTCGTCGTGTCCGTAGGTGACGATGCGTCCGAAATCCCTCTCTCCGGCCATCTGCATGAGGTGGGGGTTGTCGGCATTGACAAAGGCGAGGCAGCCGTGGGCGGCGAGCCAGTCGTAGAGTTCGCCCTTGGTGCGCATGACGCCCTCGAAACTGCCGAAGCCCTGCAGGTGGGCGCGGCCCACGTTGGTGACCAGTCCGCAGGTCGGCTCGACGTAGGTGACGAGTTTCTCGATGTCGCCGGGATGCGATGCGCCCATCTCCACGACGGCTATCTCGTGGTCGGGCTGCAGGCGCAGGAGGGTCTTGGGCACGCCCACGTCGTTGTTGTAGTTGCCCTCGGTGTGCATCACGCGGTAGCGTTCGGCGAGCACGGCCGAGACGAGTTCCTTGGTGGTGGTCTTGCCGTTGGTGCCGGTGATGCCCACGACAGGTATGTTGAACTGGCGGCGGTGCTCGCGGGCCAGGCACTTGAGGGTCACGAGACAGTCGTCGACGGTGATATAACGTGCGTCGCCCCCGACGGCATATTCCTTTTCGTCGACGACGGCGTAGGCGCAGCCTTTCTCAAGGGCTTGCGCGGCGTAGCGGTTGCCGTCGAACGATGCTCCCTTGAGTGCCACGAAGATGCTGCCCTCGGGGCAGTCGCGGCTGTCGGTGGTGATGACGGGGTGGGAGCGGTAGAGTTGGTACAGTTCGGTGATTTCCATATTCTGCAGTTTTTCCGTTTGCAGGCAAGTGTGCCTGCTTTGTGCAAAGGTAATACAAAATCGCGAAGATGAGCAATTCCGGTACCGCAATTCCGGTGTTGGGCAAAGAGCCCCGTAGGGGCGGTATAGTATCGTAGGGGTTCTTGCCAAGGCAAGCGACAAAGTCGAGCGTACCCCTACGTTTTAGGGTCGTGTTTTACCTGTGCCCCTGTAGGGGGCGCATAATTAAATTGAGTACGGATGAATTATGCGCCCCCTACAGGGGCAATGCTTGAAAAATATGCCTGTAAGATAGGGGTAAACCCCTATCCTATACTATGCCGCCCCTACGGGGCTGGGCATCCGGTGTTTCCAGAATCACGACATGCCCGCCGCAAACCTCCCGTGCCCGCCATAATTCCGGGGCCAATTCTTTGCACTTCGCCATTTTTCATATACCTTTGCAGTGTACAGACGGGGCTTTGGAGATTTTTTCCTGTCAGCAAAAAGGCCCCGTCATCCAAACAAACTACACATCATGAGCACACTCAAGAAAGACTTCGCCTCCAAACTCCTTGGCGTGAAAGCCATCAAGTTGCAGCCCAACGATCCCTTCACCTGGGCATCGGGCTGGAAATCACCCTTCTACTGCGACAACCGCAAGACCCTCTCCTTCCCTTCGCTCCGTACCTTTGTCAAGGTCGAACTGGTACACACCATCCTCGAGCATTTCCCCGAAGCACAGGCCGTGGCCGGCGTGGCCACCGGAGCCATCGCCCAGGGTGCGCTGGTAGCCGAAGAGATGGGCCTCCCCTTCTGCTATGTGCGCAGCAAGGCCAAGGACCACGGCATGCAGAACCTCATCGAGGGCGAACTGCCCCAAGGTGCCAAGGTCGTCGTCGTGGAAGACCTTATCTCCACTGGCGGCAGCAGTCTGAAGGCCGTCGAGGCACTCCGCGCCGCCGGATATGAGGTGGTGGGCATGGTCGCCTCCTACACCTACGGTTTCCCCGTAGCCGAGAAAGCCTTCGCCGATGCCGGCGTACACCTCGAGACCCTCACCGACTACGAGCACGTTGTGGCCGAAGCCCTCGCCACCGGCTATATCGCCGAGAGCGACGTGGAGTTGCTGCACGCCTGGCGCAAGGATCCCGCCGCTTGGGGAAAGTAAGGCGCAGAACATATACATGGCCCCGTGGCACACATAGCCCCATAGGGGCGGCATAATATAGGGTAGGGGTTCTTGCCAAGGCAAGCGACAAAGTCGAGCGTACCCTATATTATGTCGCCCCTACGGGGCTTGTACCAATTTTCCCCCCGCACTCCTTACACCACCACACTCACTATTGCAACACACACGAAACCATGGCAAAATTTGAAAGTTCCATCCGCGAGATACCCCATCCCCAGCAGACCGTGTACGACACACTGAGCGACCTCAACCACCTCAGCCGCATCAAGGACCGTCTGCCCCAGGACAAGATACAAAACCTCACCTTCGACCGCGACACCCTCTCGGTGAACGTGTCGCCCGTGGGCGACATCGCCTTCGCCATCGTCGACCGCGAAGAGCCCAAGTGCATCAAGTTTGAGACCCGGAAAAGCCCCGTGCCCCTCAACTTCTGGATACAACTCCTTCCCCTCACCGCCACCACCTGCAAGATGCGACTCACCATCAAGGCCGACATCCCCTTCATGCTCAAGGGCATGGTGACCAAACCCCTCACCGAAGGCATCGAGAAGATCGCCGACGCACTGCAGGCCATCGACTACTCCCACCCCTAATTTCCCCCCCCCCCCAAAAAAAAAAGGAAAAAAACATCCCTCTGCCGCATGAATAGAACCCTCTGCCGCTTCTTCACCGCCGCCGCCATCGCCGTGGCGTCGGCCACGCCCTTCGGATGCACCGGCGACAACACCTACAGCACCTATCCCTGCCGGTTTGTCTTCGACACCGCCCAGCACGCCTCGTCGGGTGCCCTGCTCAGTGCCGTCAATCCCCTTTCGCCCGGCATCTTTTGCAAGGTGACCAAGGTGATGAAGGGCGGCGCGTCCTACTACCGGTTTACCACCACCGCCGGACTGAGCGACGATGTCATCTTCACCGCCGTCGACCAGCGCACCACCGTCACCATCGGCATGAACAACGGACTGGTGTTCGGCTACGCCAACCTTGCGGCCGAGAGCACCTTTTACGGGTACGACACCGAGTGTCCCAATTGTTTTGACCCCGATGCCATACCCGTGACCGCCCATACCCTCGCCCTGCGCAATACCGGCATCGCCGTGTGTCCCACCTGTCACCGCGAGTACAACCTCAATACCGGCGGCAACATCACCAAGGGCGACCAGGGCAAGGGCCTCACCCGCTATCACGCTTCCTACAACGGCAGCGTCGTTGCCATCGTATAGGCCAACACGCAAGATGACAGACAAAAAACTGCCGTCGGCCCTCAGCGCCGACGAGATCTACGACCGCATACTGCTCATCGTCGACACCGAGGATGCGGCGGCCAACCGCATGATGCACGAGACGCTCGTCGTGGTGTGCCGCGCCGCCCTCAGCGACACGCCCCACGCCTACGGCAACCTCTTCTCGCAGGTGGGCGAGACCTGCCGTCTCTACCACTTGTCTACCCCCGACACCATCGCCGTACAGCGCATGCGCCGCGACAGCAACCGTCGTCAGCCCGTCACGGCCGACGACCGCCGCTACGACTGCCGCGCCCTGGCCCTGCTCGTCTCGGCCGTCACCCGCACGCCCGTTCCCACACGCCTTGTGGAGCGGCTGCCCGCCCTGGGCCGCGAACAGAAGGAGCGCCACCGCATAGACTACCGCTACATACGCTGCCGCGTGACACGCACCGACGGTCTGCGCATCGGTATCGACATCGACCAGACCGACTGTCCGGCCCACGCCGTGGCCGACCTCGCCTCCGACACCTTCGACCGCCGCTACCTCGCTCCCCTGCTGCGCGAGGGACTGCAACTCAACCTCCTCGACTGCACCGCCGACGGGGACGGCACAATACGCCCCTCGCTCGTGGTCGTCGAACCCGACATGCTCACCGACATCTCCTCCATCGCCGCCTGCTTTGAGGAGTACGGCCACCACCCCCTGCTCTACACTGTGGGCCGTCTGCGTCCGCCCGCCAATACCCGCCACACCCTGCTGGGAGACTTTGCCGGCAGTGCGCTCGACGATATCGTCAACGACCCCGCGGCCACGACCGACGACACCTTCCGCACCTCCTTCCGCCGCCGCGCCCTCGAGTATGCCACCTGTGAGGACTTCGACCCCGTGCAGTTCAAGGCCGATGCCCGCCGGCAGAGCGACAATATCCGCCGCGCCGTCGATGCCCTCTTTGCCGGAGAAAGCCGCGAGCGGGCCCTCGTCGAACCCTCGTTTGTCTGCGAGCAGCTCGGCATACAGGGACGTGTCGACCTGATGACCACCGACAAGCGGCTGCTCGTCGAGCAGAAGTCGGGCTCCAATCCCTATATCGCCCGCGGCACGACCGACGCCCACGGCAGCCACTACGTCGAGAAACATTTTGTGCAGGTGCTGCTCTACTACGGTGTGCTGCGCTACAACTTCAACCTGCGGCCGCAGGCCATCGACGTGCGGCTGCTCTACTCCAAGTATCCCCCAGAGCAGGGACTGCTCTATGTGGAGTCGCTGCAGTCGCTCTTCCGCGAAGCCCTGCGCCTGCGCAATCTCATCGTGGCCGTAGACTGCGGCATGGCCCGACGGGGATTTGCCGACTACATACCCTTCCTCACGCCCGAGCGGCTCAATACCGCCCGTCTGCAGTCGTCCTTCTACGAGCGCTATCTGCTGCCCCAACTGCGTGAGGTCACCGACCCGCTGCACACGGCCGACAGTCTCAGCCTCACCTATTTCGCGCGCATGGCCACCTTTGTCATGCGCGAGCACCTGCTCTCCAAGGTCGGCACCGAGGAGGGGGTGGGCGAGTGCGCCGCCGACCTGTGGACCATGCCGCTCGCCGGCAAGCGCGAGGCCGGCAAGATATACACCGCCCTCACCGTCGTCTCGCGTACCCGGAGCGACAATACCGGACGCTACGACACCCTCACGCTCTCCGTGCCCGACCAGGGCGACGACTTCCTGCCCAACTTCCGGCGCGGCGACATGGTATACCTCTACGCTTACCGCGACGGCGAGGAGCCCGATGCCCGCCACGCCATCCTCTTCAAGGGGGTGGCCGCCGAGATCGGCACCGACCGCCTTGTGATACATCTCAACGACGGCCAGCGAAATCCCCGCGTCTTCGACCTGCCCGACCACGGCGCCCACCGTATGTACTGGGCCGTGGAACACGCCTCGAGCGATGCCTCGACACGTGCCGCCATGCGGTCGCTCCACGAGTTTCTTACCGCCCCGGCCGACCGCCGCGCCCTGATCCTGGGCAGCCGTGCGCCGCGCCGCGATGCCACGGTGACGCTCACGCGCCCCTACCATCCCTCCTACGACGGCATCCTCCTGCAATCGCGCCAAGCCAAGGACTACTACCTGCTCGTCGGTCCTCCCGGCACGGGCAAGACCTCTATGGCCCTGCGCTATATCGTCGAGGAGGAACTCACCGGTGCCGGGGGCAGCGTGCTGCTCATGTCGTACACCAACCGTGCCGTCGACGAGATCTGCGCCATGCTCCTCTCGGCCGGCATCCCCTTCCTGCGCATGGGGTCGGAGTACAGTTGCGACGCGGCCTTCCGCCCCTATCTCGTCAGTCAGGTGGCCGACGGACAACCCCGTCTCGACGACCTGCGCCGCACGGTGGCCGGAGCGCGTGTGGTGGTGGGCACTACATCGACACTGTCGGCCCGCCCCTTCATCTTCTCGCTCAAGCGGTTCTCGCTGGCCGTGGTCGATGAGGCCGGACAGATCACCGAACCCAATATCGTGGGCCTGCTCGCCCGCCATACCGGAGGCGACGGCCAACCGCTCATCGGCCGCTTCATCCTCGTGGGCGACTACAAGCAACTGCCCGCCGTCGTGCAGCAGTCGCCGTCGGAGTCGGCCGTCGCCGAGGAGGCCCTGCATGCCATCTCACTGACCGACTGCCGCGACTCGCTCTTCGAACGCCTCATCCGGCACGAGCGGGCGGCGGGACGCACCGACTTCATCGGCGTGCTGCGCCGGCAGGGACGTATGCACCCCGACATTGCCGAGTGGCCCAACCGCGCCTTTTACTTCCGCGAACAGTTGCAGCCCGTGCCCCTGCCGCACCAGGAAGAGATGTCGCTCGGCTATCCTGTGGGTGACAGGGCTGACGCGCTCGACCGTCTGCTCGCCGCCCACCGCATGGTCTTCCTGCCGTCGTCCGGCACCACCGACAGCGTCTCCGACAAGGTGAACGCGGCCGAGGCCGACATCGTGGCCGATGTGCTCGCGCGCATACATATATATTATGGCGACCGCTTCGATGCCGCCAAGACCGTCGGCGTGATTGTGCCCTACCGCGCCCAGATCGCCATGATACGCAAGGCCATCGCCCGTCGCGGACTGACGGGCATGGACCACGTGAGCATCGACACCGTGGAGCGCTACCAGGGGTCGCAGCGCGAGGTCATCATCTACTCCTTCACCATACACCACCGCTGGCAACTCGACTTTCTCACCTCCAGCAGCGTCGTGGAAGACGGACACGTCATCGACCGCAAACTCAACGTGGCCGTCACCCGCGCCCGCCGGCAGATGATCATGACGGGCAACCCCCTCATCTTGCGCCACAATGCCCTCTTTGCCGGACTTTTGGACTACGTCAGGGGCAAAGGCGGATATATAGAACAAGAAAATAGTAAAATAGGGGATAAATAAATATGCAAAACGGTTGGCCGTATTGAATAAATACATAACTTTGCACCCACACACCAAGTGTAAAATGTAATCACGAAGGAACGGTCACCATACCGCGACCTTCAAAACACAAGAAGCGATAAAAAACCAAAAACATTTACAAGTATGAAAAAAATGATTCTCATGGCCGTTGCCATGCTCGCATCCGTAGCCTCTTTTGCCCAGCACTCAGTGGGTACAGTGACCATCCAGCCCAAGGTAGGTGTCAGCGTAGCCACCCTCACCGGTGATGGCGACCTGGATCCCCGTGTCGGTGTCGTAGCAGGTGCAGAGTTCGAGTACCAGGCTACCGACATCTTCTCTATCAGCGCAGGTGCCCTCTACTCCATGCAGGGTGCAAAGGCCGATGGTATGACCATGAAGTTGGACTACGTCAACATCCCCATTCTGGCCAATGTATACGTGGTCAAGGGTCTTGCCGTGAAACTCGGTATCCAGCCCGGATTCAACGTGAACAGCGAGGCTTCCTTCAAAAGTTCTGGCATTTCGGCCTCTGGAAAAATGAGTGACTATACCAAGACCTTCGACTTCTCTATTCCTGTAGGTGTAAGTTACGAGTTCAGCAACATCGTTCTCGATGCCCGCTACAACTGGGGTCTGACCAAGTGGTACGACAGTTCCAAGGCCGTTTCCGCTTTCGGTAAGGAAGTTGGTGGAAGCAGCAAAAACAGCGTATTCCAGTTCACCGTCGGCTACAAGTTCGCCCTCTAATCGGAAGAACGCAAGAAGACACAAAGTCCCGTAGGGACAGCATTGGGTTGCGTGGCGCAGACGCACATAGTCCCATAAAGGATACCGCATAGCGCAGACGCAACACACAAAGTCCCGTAGGGACGGCATAATACAGGGTAGGGCCTCGGCCCTACCTTTTTTCGTATATTCCATACCAATAGCCCCTGTAGGGGGCGCATAATTCAACTGCCACACGTATTACCATGGGTGTATGAACCACGAATACAACGAATCTTACGAATGGACAAATGTAACGCCCTCCAAAATTCGTGAAGATTCGTATTATTCGTGGTTCATTGGCATACGCGGATTTTGTGGTTATAATGACCGTGTGGTCTTTGAATTATGCGCCCCCTACAGGGGCAGGTCATTGGGGCGTACGAAAAAAGGTAGGGCCGAGGCCCTACCCTGTAATCTGTCGTCCCTACGGGACTCACGCTTGCGTAATTCTTCTATGGGACTTACGCTTGCGTATTTCTCCTGCGGGACTCACGTTTGCGTAATTCTTTATGGGACATACGTTTGCGTAACTTTCCCTACGGGACTCACGCTTGCGTAATTTTATTCTCCTATCACCTCAAACACCTCTGCCTTGCCGTCGAGGGCGATGCGTGTGGTGCGCTTGTCGATGTGCAGTTGGAAGAAGGGAGTGGTGATGTCGGTGGTGGCGACGGTCTTGCCGCGCTTGTCGTACTGGGTGACGTGCAGCGGCTGGCTGTCGCTGAGGGCGAGCAGGAAGGTGTAGCAGGTCTTGGCGGCGGGTACGCCGAAGGCCACATGGC
Organism: Akkermansia muciniphila; assembly: GCA_963621665.1. Taxonomy (GTDB): domain Bacteria; phylum Bacteroidota; class Bacteroidia; order Bacteroidales; family Bacteroidaceae; genus Prevotella. The sequence continues at coordinate 15,507 of CAVFEZ010000057.1, forward strand.
CGTCGAGGGCGAACGCCGTGCAGGGGTTCTTGTCGAAGGCACGCAAGGCGGCAGCCTCATCGCTGCTCTCAACGGCAAAGCCGAGGGTGGAGGCATCGGCCGGGTTCACCTCAAACGACCGCACGGAGGCCCAGTTTTTCTTTTCCGACTCGAGTTTGCGCAGACGCAGGTAGCGGGCATCGACAGGTTGGCCCTTCCACGTCACGACATACTGCTTCCACAGTTCGCCGGTGAGCGCGGTCCACGACTTGCCGTCGGCAGAATATTCGAGGATGGCGTGGTCGAAGTAGTCGACATCGTCGACAGAGTTGCGGCCTTGGAGTATGCGCACTTCGCGTACGGGGCGCACGCAGCCCAGGTCGGCTCCGATCCAGTCGCCGGTAGACTGGCTGGTGCCGGAGGTATAGTAGGTGGTGGTGTCGTTGTCGAACATGAGTTTGTTCTGCGTGGTGCGCAGTGTGGGGTAGGAGCCTACGCCGTGGTAGAAGGCAGGCACCTCGCCCGTGAGACGGCGGAAGAAGCCGGAGGCCATGTCGTCCATCGCGTTCTCGTAGAACGGTTGCAGTTTCATCGTGCCCGACTTGTGGGCCTCGTAGCGCTCGCGTTCTTCCTTTGACATGAGATTGGCCACATATCCGCTCCAGAACTCCTGATCGTCGCCCGACTCGTAGGTCTTCATCAGGCGGAGGGCACGCGAGGCGCGTGTGCCCAGATGTCCGAACTCCTCGAGCCACGGCGACAGTTCGGCCATGAGCAGGCGGTTGTGGCACTTGGCCTTCATCTCGGCCGGTACGCGCTCCACCCGTGCCAGTTCGGCGGCGAGGGCGTCATACTGGGCCTGTGTATAGTGGCCGAGGCGGAAGGTCTCGGTCTCCCACGACTCGGCGCGGCGGTAGCCCGTCTCGGTGTCGGTGGAGTGGATGGCGAAGGTGCGGTAGGCATCGCGGGCCTCGGGGGTGAGGTCTTCGATGGCGCGTTCCCAACTGTCGATGGGATTGTAGGCACCCACGTTCCAGCAGTAGTCGGCCGTGCCGTAGAGGGCGAGTTTGGAGGCTTCGCCGTGCTCCATCGGGTTGGACAGCACGCCGCAGGTCTGCTTGTCGGTGAGCGAGGTGTCGAGACCGTAGGCCGGACCTTGCATGACGATATGGCGGGCATAGTCGGTCACGGGGAAGTTCCACCAGTAGAGTGCCGGACGCTGTATGCGCTGGTCGACGAAGTCGAGCGTCTCGGGCGTGAGGTCGGAGCAGACCACCTCGCCGGTCCAGAACACGCGTACATCCTTGTCCATCTGGTTGCCGTAGATGGCGAGCGGTCCGTCGGGTCCGGGCTTGGCCCAAAGTTGGGAGTAGTCGGTGGGGCAGACGATGAGCGGGGCCACATCGCCCTTGGCCTTGACAAACTCGCGGGTGAGGCGGTTGACCAGTTCCACCTGTCGCACGGGATTGGTACCCTCGCCGTCGATATCGTCGAAGTGTATGGCGAAGGCGCGCACGCCGAGGTCGTACATGAGGTCAAACTTGTGTACGAGGTTGTGGTAGTCCTCCTCGTTCCACTTGATATCCTTGCCCGGGTGTATGGCCCACACGAAGTCGACGCGGGCGCGGCGGCAGGCCGCTACCAGTTCGGCGATATTGCGGGCCTGCTCTTCGGGGTAGGGCAGACGCCAGTTGGGTGAACTGTGGTAGGGGTCGTCTTTCGGGCCATAGACGTAGCAGTTGAGTTTGTTGCGGCCATAGTAGTCGATGAGCGAGAGGCGTACCTCGTGCGACCACGGATTGCCGTAGAAACCCTCCACCACGCCGCGGTCGGGCAGGTCGGGGTAGTCGTTGCAGGTGAGATAGGGCAGTCCGTCGGCCGATACGGGCGAGGAGAGTATCTGCCGCAGGGTCTGCAAGGCATAGAAGGCACCGCGCTCGTCGTAGCCCACGATGTCGATGCCCTTCTTGCCGACGGTGAGGAGGTAGGCGCCCGACACCATGCGGGTGAGTCCGGCTTTGCGGGCCTGCCGCTCGCCGTAGTCGATGGTGAGGCGCACGCCCTTCCTGGTTGTGCGGAGGAAGGCGATGTCATCGGCAAACTTGCCCTGCTTGTCTGTGAGGGTGACGCCGGCAGAGAGGTCGAGCCGTTGGCTGCGGTCTACGTTGAGGGCGTGCGGGGTGGGGTTGACGATGAGGCCCTGGTGGTCTACCTTGTGGCCGGGCACCATGTTGACGTCCTGCTTTTCGCCGCGCTGGCTGCTGAGGTCGAAGGCATCGTCCTGTGCCTGTGCAGCCGTGCCCAGAGCGAGGGCCAGAAGGGCTGCCATGAATAGTCGTTTGTTGTTCATTGGGTGATGAAGGTTGTTTTTCCGGGTCATTGGGTTACGGTATGCGGCACAGATGCGCCACAATACAAAGTTAGGCATTTTCCGCCGAATACGTGGATAGGGGATAGCGCAAAAAAAAGTTAACCGCAGCGCCATCCGCCCCGTAAAAGCGGATAAAAACGTAACTTTGCACAAGAAAAGTGAAAATAGGTGTCTTATTGAAAACAAATGGTATAAATATACGTCAAGTGTGACAGTTTCCGATCATTTACAGGCGGGTTCTATAAATTGCCTTTGATGGATTTTTGGATTTTAGCCGAGCAGATT
>CAVFEZ010000058.1:0-18099 GCA_963621665.1 Akkermansia muciniphila
ACCTCGGGACGATTTCATAAAAATTCGAAATCTAAAATGATGGTCCAAATATACGTATTATTTTCAATCAAAATAAAAAATAGCCTCAGCAATCCCACAAATTTAACCATTGTTCACCAAACAAAGATACGATTTACGTCTCTGCAACATATGTTAACAACGCAACAAAAAAACGTTACTTCACAAAATTCCCTTACAGATGCCGCGCATAAAATGGCAAGTAATCCATCGGCAATTCAGAAAAAATTTATAAGTTTGCACCATTATAAGCGAAAAACACCTGCACAACGTCTCTTAGACAAAATGGAAAACCAATATATCAAGCAATTTCCCGATCTGATGCAAGGGAAAAGAATAATGTATATTCACGGATTCGGGTCATCCGCCCATTCCGGAACTGTAGAATTGCTTAAGCAATTGCTTCCCTCAGCTGAAATTATTGCCCGCGACATACCGTTACATCCAGAAGAAGCAATAGAAATGCTGAAAGCAATGTGCGAAAAGGAGCAGCCAGCCCTTATTATCGGCACATCCATGGGCGGTATGTATGCCGAACAATTGTATGGATACGACCGCATATTGGTCAATCCGGCGTTTCAAATGGGCGAAACAATGGCAAAACACGGAATGATCGGGAAACAGACATTCCAAAATCCCCGTACAGATGGAATACAAGAATTCATTGTCACAAAAGCGTTGGTAAAAGAGTACGCCGAAATGACAAGCCATTGTTTCAGCAACGTCACCGAAGAAGAACGACAACATGTAGTCGGTATGTTTGGAGATGCGGATCCGGTCGTGCACACATTCGACCTGTTCAGAGAGCACTATTCCACAGCCATTCATTTTCACGGCGAGCATCGTCTCACCGACAAAATAGCGACACACTATCTCATCCCCACAATACGCAGAATCGATGACAAGCAGGAACAGAGACAGCGTCCGATAGTATATATAGACATACAAACGCTGAAAGACAGTTATGGACATGCAACTGCAAGTATGCACAAAGCCTACGAATTTCTGTTGGAAGCATACGATATCTACATTGTGGCCCCTGCACCGACAAATGACCACACTGCAACGGTTCGCACGCAAGAATGGGTAGAAGAATACCTTAGCGCACCTGCCTACGACCATGTAGTATTTACCAATCAAAAGCAGTTCCTACTTGGCGACTACTACATAGGTAAGCAGAATGTAGAGAATTTTTTAGGGACCAGCATTGTTTGGGGAAGCAGTGATTTCAAGACTTGGGAAGAAATAATCACCTACTTTGACAGACTGGGAGGGCAATAACTTTTTCTGTCCAACTTGCCGTTGTACGTACGGCGTATCTTTTCTACCTCGTCGTACGCCGACGGCACCTTATAGTTCTCGAGTCTGGTTTTCAGAAATTCAGCCAGTGTTTTTCTGTTGTAATCATTCTGCGGTACAACCAACAGCTTCAGCACTTGCCCTATAATAGGATGCGGAACAGAGATACATATGCAGTCTTTTACTCCCGGAAATGACAAGGCAATGTTTTCTACCTCCACTGGATTCACCTTAAATCCGCCTATATTCAGGACATCATCATTCCGGCCCATCAAGCGCAAGCGACCATACTGGTCTATACTACCAATATCGGAGGTCACAATGGCTTCATTTTGTACATTTTTTTGAATGGCTGCAGTATTTTCCCAATATCCAGACATCAGTGTTTTTCCCGTGCAAGCAACCCGCCCTTCATCCGTGATAAAGAAGGACGAATGCCTCATCGGAAGACCGAGACATCCGGGAATACACTCTCCGTCATTAAAGTTATAGGTTGAGATGATACCCGTCTCGGTAGAAGCATAAGTATTGTACAACCTACTTTGCGGCAATAACCGACAAAGCGTTTGCATATCAGAGAGCGGCATCGGCGCGGCCCCCGTTTCTATAAAATCGATTTTATGGGCATACTGCGACAGCTTGTTTCCAGACAAAGCCAAAAGCATGCGAATAGATGACGGTACCAAAAAAGTAGCCACTTTTGATAGAGCATTGTCTATTGCGCTGAAAAAAGCATTGATATTCTTCATGCCATCCAACAGGCACACCGTGCCACCTACATAAATAGTAGGATAGACCTTTGACAAGCTTCCGATGTGATTCAGCGGTCCGGTAATGATATAAGTCAAATCGTGCGTAAAGCGTTGCGAATCGACGAGATTTTCGGCATCAGCCACAATGGCGTCATGACTGACCATTACCCCTTTGGCCTTTCCCGTTGTACCCGTAGTGTACAAGATATCTGCGATTCCGCCATCATCCATAGTGCCGCAAGAGAATTTTTCACATATGTTTCCCAAGACACTTTTATCCAATGGTACTGCTATTCCACCGACAAGGTGAACAGCAAAATAAGTGACCAGAAAATCAATGGATGTACAAGCCTCTATGGGAACCAGACGCCCTCTTTTCTCCTCCATTGTCTGTGCCTTCACACACACAGACTTATACAAATCACCATAACTTAGCGACTGCTCACCGCAGACAACGGCTACATCATCGGGATAGCGTTCTGCAGTTTGTCGCAGTTTGTCTTCTATCTTCATTTATTATTTTCCAGTTTGGCGTTCACCATAGCAACAAGACTGTCAAGTGATTTAAAATTCTTAGGCGTCACATCTGAATGATCCAACTCTATGCCATACATATCGGAAAGCACCATAAGAATTGTTGCTATTCCAAGGGAGTCTAATTCACTGAACAGGAAATCAGAATCCAGGTCTACTAAAGGCAAAACCTCTTCAAGTTTCTTTCGTATTGTTTCTTTCATAACTGTATTTTTATTTGAATAAACGCGGAAGGAAGTCCAACAAATATTTTCGCCAGTTTTCCCAACTGTGAGCGCCCGCACTTTCTTTGTACAGATAGGCCCCACCCTGGGAAGACAGTTTGTTGCGGAATTTATCAAGAAAATGCTTCAATGGGTCTTTTTTGCCTATTGCTATATAGTACAATGACGGAGCCTCTTCAAACTGTTGCTTTATTTTTTCATCCAAATCTTGATATATGGATACATCAGAGAATTGCTCATCACGGTCTGCATACCGCTGTCTCAACCGTTCCGGAAGTTTACTCTTAATTTTATTGTATCCGTTTCTCAAATGATTGATTCTCTTGATATTCCAGTCTGTCAATATATTGACAGACTGGGGCGAGAACAATCCGACATAGTCGAACAATGCAGGATTGTTTGCAGTGATAGCAATTGTATGCAACCCACCCATCGACAGACCGGCTATGGCACGATGCGCCTTGTCGTTTATAGTCCGGAATTTTTCCTCGATGAAGGGCATCACTTCTTTGGGAAAGGCCTTTTCTGTTCGGCCTAACCATGAGGACACATTGGAATGCCGTGCCTCGCCACTCATATAGGGACTATGCCCAGGAGCTGCATCCTGATCGGCAATGCCATTGGGCAAGACAACTATCATCGGCTGTATTTTTCCCTGTGCAATCATATTGTCCATAATTTGCGCCAGCCGTCCCATGCCTAACCAAGCCAATTCGTCGCCTCCTGTCCCATGCAAAAGATATAGAACCGGATAGCGTCTGTCCGCATTTTCATCATACTCCGGCGGCAAATACACAGACAAACGCCTTTGCTTCATCTTGGAACTGAATGAAGACGGATACCACAATTGCTGAACATTTCCATGCGGCACATCCGCATCTTTATAATAAGAGCCGGGGTACCCTCCAATGATGACAAAGTTCAGCGTATCGTCAATGTCACACACAATGTTATCATTTCGTGGATCCAGGGTTTTCTTCCCGTCTACGTCGAAGCGATAGGTATACATTTCGGAAGGAAGCGTATCCGTAGTACACGTCCACACCGAGTTTTGCGCTGTCATTGGCCAGTCCTTACCAAAAGAATTTTCAATCTTCACACACTTGGCCCCACTGTTCATATAAGAGAACGTCAATGAATGGTTCTCACCGAACACCGGATTCGGAGATTCTGAAACCGTCTGCGACAATGCAAGATTAGCAAGCAGCAGACAACAAGCAAACATATAATAACGAATCATGCACATATATTGTTTACGAAATGTTTTTTTATAATTCACCTTATGATACGATGACAACGGCAGATTCAGGAAATGCTGACACTGTCTTTTCCGAAGAGTCAAAAGAATAGACTCGTACATTCTTAGAACCGTACAGTTCTGCATCCAGATGGTCGACAACAGTCACATTCCAGATAATTCCTTCACCGCAATGACTTATCAAGTCTCTCTTTGTACCGTCAGGTTCAAGCACAATCACATTCGAATTCTGATGGACAAATGCATACAATAGGGCAAACTCTCCATAGTTTTCATTTAGAACAACTACATCCGAAGCAGTTTCTCCATTGTCAATCCACTTTGCAAAAGAATCAAAACGTTTAAGTCGCTTCCTTACCGAGCTGTATATTTCGGCTCCCTTATACCGATAACAATCCAATAGCTGCTCACGGTAATAATCTGCCGACTGTATTTCATGAGCCAGACGAAGCAACTCGGTCTGGTAGAAGCCACTTATTGCCAGAGAACATTCGGAATAATCCGTTTTGCCACCGCCTTCCATCAGACGAGGATAGGCGGCAATGGTGACAGTGCCAGGAAACATCTGCAGACCTGTATCCGTCCAAACATCACCAGACCCATGAATGATGACAGGCATCACTGCTACATCGAATTTTTCGGCAAAACAAGATACCTCGGATGGAAACCGGACAGAATCAGCAGCAATATCCACATTCCTCGTCGAAAGGAACACAAAACTACAATCATTATTTTTATAGTCTTGCAGTTGTATCCTGTTTAGTGCATTGGCTTCCTTCACGGAAAGAGAGCCACACCATCGGGAGATTGTCCGCAACATGGGCCACACACCGTCTATATCGTCTGATACGACAACGAACCTGTCATTTTGCGCAAGCAACAAAAAGAGATCAAGAGCAGATTGATGATTGCAGACAATGACCATAGACGAACAAAATGTATTTTCCGTTATACCTTTAGTCTGATATTTCACATACGGCAGGTGCTTCATATCAAACAGGGATATCCGTTTCAGGAAACGACGCATACACATATCCCGTTGTACAGAGGGACGCATCAGCCACTTCAACACTATTCCTACCAAATAAAGAAACGCCATCTGCACAACGAGAACCGATACACAAAAGAACTTCAAAACGACTCTTTTCAGCACTATCGGACGTTTGCGATATACACCGCGAGACTTAACCAAAAAATTAAATATCAACGGAGGAAACACATATGCCATCAACACAACCGAGAACATTCCTGCCACCGTCACCTCTGCCAAAGAATGAAGGGCCGGATGGCGTGCAACAATCAATGTACCAATACCGATAAACATGATCAGCGCAGAAATGATAATGGAGTGTTTGTAAGAAGCAAGCATCTTGCGACGGTATGCATATTCATACATGGCGCCTTCAGTCATAAAGATTGTATAGTCGTCACCCTGACCAAAAATAAACGTTGCAAGAATGATGTTGACAATATTGAACTGCATACCAAAGAGAGCCATAATACCCAGTATCCACAACCAGCTAACTGCCATCGGGACAAACGACAATATTGCCAACTCTATACTGCCCATAGACAACCACAAGAAGAAGAACACGATGAAACTGCATGCATAACCGATATAATTGAAATCATCGGAAAGGTGGTCGGCAATGGCACTGTTCATACTTGCCACATCGAAACTATAGCAAGCATGGTCGTTCAACGTCTTTTCCACTTTCTTCACATCCTTCTCCTTCACGGACAGGACATTGACCACATTATGAAGTCCCTTGACACTGTCATTGCTGAAGTTGGAAGCGAAAACTGTTCTCGTAAGCGGAGAGAAATAGGAGATATCTTGAGCGGAATAATCATTATCAAGTATGGCAAAGAATTCATCAAAACTGTCATCTGCAAAACCCTCGTACTGCATACAGGATTGCATTGCACGCTTTAGGGAATCTCCATGCGAAGCGACAAAATCATGCCACATCTTCAATCGGCGTATCTGCTCGGACTTGGACACAACAAATTGGTTACAACTACTGTATCCGCATACAATGCCATCCTCAACCGCAGCATCAAGGAAGGACTGCAGACGAAGACTTTTGTCAAGGGCTCCATCTACATTTGTATCAGAAGAAATGGCATATACCGTTTGATTGTCACCTCCCCGCACCATGGTACGCTGGAAATATGCCATGTCTGCCTTTTGTTCCTCTGTCATATAGTTGATATGCCCCATGTTGGTATCAAACCGCGTTTGCAAACTGAAGTACCCAAAAACCATGGTCAACACAACGATTGCAACGACAAAAACCGGTTTGTTTTCCAAGGACAAATTGCTCAATTTGTCAATAAAGGTATGTTTCGCTTCTTTTGCTTCCTTTGCAAGATGCGGAAGATAAACCAACACAAAGAGTATTGTTCCTATTAGCAAGAAGGAGCTGAACAATCCCAAATCGCGAAGAGCGACAGACTGCAGCGGGACCAACGCCAGAAAAGCCCCGACCGTAGTGACATTGCCCACCAACAAAGGCATGACTATCTCGTGAAGGGCCTTACGTTTGTCCGGAGTGTGAGACAAGTGTGCGATAAAATGCAAGGGGTAGTTGACCGCAATACCCAAGATAACGGAACTGATACCTATAACGATGACAGACACCTTGTCATGCAGCAATGCCAATCCGCCCATGGCAAAGAGCCATCCCCATGCTATGGAAAGAGCAATCAGAAGAAGATTACGAATATTGCGAAAAGAGAACAGAAGAAGCGCCAATATGAGTGTCACGGAGATAGTGACAGAGATTATACTGTCGGTCTTTATCTGTTTGGCATTGGTCACAGCTATGACCGGTCCTCCGATAATATGTACTTCAAGATTGGGATATTGGTCCGTCGTCTTCTTCCCACACCTTGACAACATATCGGTCAAGCGGGAATTGTTCTCCGTCTCACTTGAACCATATGGTGACTCCAATACGACAAAAGCCTTCTGCATATCGGGAGAAAAGATATGGCCGTCATACATTTCATATTTCAGTTCACCTTCCGACTTCTGCAATTTTCGCACGACAGGGGTGAACAGATTCATCGGATCCCGTTGTATGTTGTCGGAAAGAAGGCCGCCGGCCGGGAACATCAGCATTTCCTTGTTCTGATGCATCTGTGTCCGCACATAGTCCGGGCGCCTTAGTACGCTGTCTATTCTCGCATAATCACGATCAGAAAGGAAATAAGGTATATTGTTGTACACAAAGTCTGTCACACCGGCCAACTGCTCAAGATCGATCTGCGACATCACTGAAGTAAGGACATGGGCGGTGTCAGCCTGTTGCACACTTTCTACAAAAGCATCAATACCCCCAACCATAATATCGGGATCTGCCTTTGTCGTATCCCGATATTGGAACACAGCAAATACCTTATTGGCGCCAGAAATGTCTTGATATAACTTCAATGCATTATGGTAATCATTGCCAATCGGTAAAAAGTCTGCAATGTCTTCTTTATAGTCAAGTCGCGATACCGACAAAACCAGCAGTCCCGTGACGACAATGAAAGAAAGTGCACCTATCAGACGGTGGTCTTTCATGTAACCATAAAGTTTCAATATAAGTTCGGTCATCTGCTTAGACGGATTTTTCTAAAAATCAAGTTATCTTTACGGTGGACTTTTTACAATCCACCTTTGTTGTTTACCGGATTCGAATATATGCCCAAGAAGATATCTTTCAAGGTTTCCACATCACAGGTGTCATAACGCTCCAATAGTTTTACGCGTTCTACAAAAGCGTCTTTTTCCGGCTGGGTATAATAGTCTACATACTTGGTCGTTCCGTAACGTAAATCATAAGCGACATAATTATTGGGATAGAGTCTGTAGGCCGTATTAATTCTGTTGTCCAACAGTTTTGCTACCGCTTTATGGTATTCATTGTTGGTCATATGTTCAAACTTCGACAATTCGGCATACGAGACAGGGTCGCACAATTCGATATGGACTTTACCTTTAGGCTGAACAATTCCCGTAAGGATACTATTCAGATCTTCTCCTGGTTTCTTGGTATACTTGGCAAACTGCGACTCATATAATTCGAGTGTCTTGAGAATATCGCATGACTCCCATTCATAGGAGATGGCCACAGGCACTATATGCAATTGTCCAATAGCCTTGATTTTGTCCTCAGGACAAGACAGGCAAAACATCTTGACAATACCTTGGTCTGTAGCATCATTGCCATCCTTAGTTCTGCCATTACGTTGTGCTATCCACACGGATTGTTTCTTCTCATTGAGTGCATAGCGGATGTAGTCAGACAGATGCTTCGAGCATCGATAGAATTCCTTGATACTTCCACCAGGACGCTCCACTTTGAACATCTTGTTACACTTGCCTATATCTACGATCAACGGGCTCATCATCAAGTTGGCTCCAAAAGTGATTTCGGTGGTATCAAAGCCATTTTGAACCAAGAAATACTGAAGCAGACTGGAATCCAACATGATGTCACGATGATTGGAAACATAAAGGTATTGTTGGTCCGGGTCCAATTTATCCAATCCAGAACAGGAGAAATCCGTGATACTGTTTTTGATAACACGCTCATTCACCATGCTCATCGTTTCTTCTTGAAATTCCTTCACCGTCGTATAGTTGGCAATCCGCTTGCGAACATCATCCAGAGGCTCGCCAGGATATACATATGCCGCCAAAATCGGGAATGAGGAACTATAGGCTATACGTTGCATTGCAGCCGGTATCTCCTCTGCATTGTATGGTCTTATATCGTCGAACAATTTTGTCTCCATATCATTTGTTTTGTTTGAAGCGACCTTAGCCACTTGAGAAATTCGTTTTTCCATTGACGGCACTCCGAAGTCCCTTTATTATCGGCAGCGCCAAAGCCATGCCCGCCAGTTGCATACTGTATGTATCGATGGGGCACGTTGTGGGCTACAAGTGCAGCATCGAGCAATTCAGAATTGTGATATTTCACCACTGGATCATCCTTACAGTTGACGACAAAAACGGGAGGGCAATTATCAGGTACATGCAATTCCACAGAAAGAGAATCGCGCAACGTTCTATTGTTTTTTCTTCCATCACCCAACAATGCTCTACGGGAGCGTTTATGCACGCACTTGTCCGTCATGGTCACCACTGGATAAATCGGAGCGACAAATGCGGGACGTTCCAGCGGCGGTAAAAGTTCACAAGCAGACATCACAAGATGCCCACCGGCAGAGAATCCCATTGCGCCGATACTGTCAGGATTTATCCCATATTTCTTGGCCTTGTTCTTCACGTATCGTATAGTCTGATGCAAATCATCCAATGCATCGGGGTAGCGGTTTCCTCTAAATATATAGCGATAATGGGTAAAATAAGCCCAAAAGCCAGCGGTCCTGTATTTCAGCACAAAGGCCGAAATGCCATTTTTCTGCAACCACTCCCCTACGGCCTTTCCTTCAGCCTGCATATCGTGCCAGAAATAACTGCCGCCGGGACATACAATCACGGCAACATTATTTTGTCCAGCAGCCAAATAAGGTGTCATCTCAACATTTTTCCGGACATTGGTATCCTGCCAAATATTGACGACAGTATTGTTATGCCGCGCCATTGTCAGCATTGCAGCAAACGATATCATCGTCAGCAGGAAAAAGCGTCTAACTATATCTCTCTTATTCATTTTTCTGCCATTGCACTGATTTTATTCAAAATAAAGTTTCTCCCCAAAATAGCCTCAGCCGTATTGATGGAAGTGAGGGGGACTCCGCAAAATCCATGCAGATTATTGTTTTGTCCGGTCAAAAGCAGATTGTCCACCTTTGTCACTATCGGGACTTGCGAAAACGCAATATTTTTGTAGTCTTTGCTAAATCCGCTGAGAGCACCGCCTTTGACACCATAGAAATCCCGGATGGTAAGCGGTGACGATGTATTGATTCGCTCTATACAATCCTTGAATCCCGGATGTATTTCTTCTACGCACGACAATATCAAATGTGCCTTTTCTTCTTTCCATTTCTCATAATCGGCGCCACGGTGTCCAACCGTCGTATTCTCCCACCGTAATGTTTCCTCATAAAGCATGGGGGCAGTAATCAATACTTTACGACTATACTCTCCCTGTTGTTCGTCTGGGGATGTCATAAACAGGAAACCCAAAGGCCAATTCTCATGAGGCTCACCAAAATTCCAAATCTCCCCGTACTTGGTCATATAATACTCCGAGTGATTGATATACCGAAACGTACCAGGTTTAAGTTTGACATATACAGAAAATGCCGAGTAAGAATTAGGAATTGTATCCAATCGCATACGATACGCCTTAGGGAAAGTTTTTTCTGGCATCATTTGCAATAATGTACACGGATGGATGGCAGAGACATAATAGTCGCCTCGGTACACCCTACCCTTCCTGGTTCTTACAAAATCAACATGACGGCCGCTGGTTTCCACCCATTCGACGCCATCATTTGTGATGACAGAACCGCCAAAGCGTTCAATCACGGAAACCAACAAATCGGCAAACTTGTCACTGCCGCCAACAAAGCGACTCGCCCCATTGATATACAACATTGTGATGATGGCGTGAACATACGCAGGGGTTTCATCGCGACGTCCGCCATAGAGTGGATTCATGTAAGAGACAACACTTCGCAATTTCTGACTCTTTATGTATTTTGCCACGAACCCGTCTGCCGGCATCAGAAAATCATCTGCCGGTACTTTGAAAAGATCAGAAGATGGACGTAGATTGAACAGGTCTACCCCATCCGCTATCGCATACACGGCATTGACATAGGCCTCCAGGTTGCTTCTTTCTTCAGGAAAGTATGCAGACAATGACTCTACAAAGCCTTGGCGTCCTTTTGCCAAACGATAGGTCGTTTTGTCTTCTGCAAAATAGAGACTGTCCATACAATCATCGTCAACGTCCTTGATGTTTACGTCATCCATGATATCAAGGTACTCACATATACGCCTTACATTTCCGCCCGGTCTCATTCCACCTATGACATGCATACCCGTATCGAAACATTCTCCGAAACGTCTGAAGGTCTGCAATCCACCGCCCGCAGTTGTGTTTTTCTCAAGCACCGTCACAGTGAGTCCTTCCTTTGCCAGTATGGCACCGGTAAACAGGCCGCCGAGGCCACCACCTATTATGACTACAGTCTTCATCTGTTTGCCTCCGTTATTTGTTCGTATATTGTCTTTGCCGTCAAGAACTCACTACATGTAACTATCGTGCCGACCAAAACGCCCAACATTCCATGCGAGTTGACATTTTGCCCAGTCATATAAACATTGGGAACCTTTGTACGTTGGGGCACTCTATATGCAGCCCCTTTAGAGATATCTTTTGCATTGCCGTACATTGAGCCATTCTCAGTTCCCGTGTAATCCAAATATGTCAGAGGCGTTGACGTATAGTATTCCTCTATTTTGCCACGTATTCCGGGGAAGTGCTGTTCTAAAACATCAAGCAATTTTTCGGCTTTTCTTCTTTTGAACGCATCATAATCTTTACCCCGCCGGCCAATTGCTGTACCTCGCCACTGTTCGACATCCGACATCTGCATGTAGGAGAGGACGACACCAGATGTAGCATATCGCGACTCGTCCTTTGGACAGAAATGCATATACAGAAAACCTTTTGGCCAATCCTCCTCTGTATAATTCTCGCAATTCCACGGTGTATTTCCCTGATAGCCGTAATAGTTGTAATTGAGATAGGGCACGGTATTTTCTTTGAAATGCAAATATACTGAGAAGCAGCCAACTGTCTGATTGATCTGATTGATACGGTTGCGGAATGCCGGTCTTATTAATTTGGTATCCAGCATTTCCAGCGTCCGCATAGGATGAGCATCCGATATGACATAGTCACATGGATAATACTCTCCGCCACTCGTTTCGACGCCGACTGCACATATTTCGTCACACACGATCCGAACAACCTTTTTACGGGACAGGACCATACCTCCATACCGCTCTATTGTATGTTTCAACGCCGTAGCGACAGCATCGCTTCCACCCTTGATGCGATATGCTCCTTGATTGTAGAAATCCATAATGAAAGCGTGCGTTGAGAATGGAGTTTTGTCTTGTTCTGCAGCATACAAAGGAAGGTTTCCGACAATGACCTTTGCCAAAGTGGAATCCGAAAACAATTCACTTACTACGTCATTGATAGAGCGTAATTGATATGCGGCATTCACAGCATCGTCTGTTTCTGCATATTTTAAGGAGTGCAAGGAAGATGCGCTGGCTATATCCTCCACCAGATCAAAATACTTTATCAGATTTTCATGCTGGTGGGGAAAATATTCCGTCATTTGACGAATGAAAGCCTCCCTCCCTTGGGCAAACTTATACAAATTTCCTTCCAAAGCCACAACGTCATAGCCATTGGGATCAAGTTGCGAAATCTCGACGTCCTTGTCGATTTCCAGATAACGCATCAGCTTGTTCAACGTCTGTCCAGAACCTGCACTGCCTATAAAGTGCATGCCCGTCTCAAACTTCACCCCATGACGTGTAAAGCATTGCAGGCATCCACCTATCTGCGCGTTCTGTTCCAATATGACTACCCTATAGCCATTTTTGGCCAAAATAGCCCCTGAAGACAGGCCGCCCAATCCACTTCCTATAATGACTATCGTCTTTGGTTTTATCATATTGTCTGCTTTTGTTGTCTGTTTTTATTTACACATCCTGCTCTATTTTGTCAGCAATCTCAGTGTATTTCCGGACATAACGTTTACGCATTTCGGCGGCCTGCTTCTTCAAATCACCCATTGTCTGCATTTGCTCTTGCGCCAAGGGCCTTCCGACCTCTACATAAAATAAGCCTTTTCGTAAATGATAAGTACCCTTTGGCAATATCTTCCCCGGTCCATAAATACACATCGGCAGAATTTCCAAATTCAACTTCTGAGCCAAATAGAAAGCTCCTTGGTGAAAACGGCCGATACGGCAATCCTTCGAACGTGTTCCTTCCGGATACACAGCGATACTGTACCCTCTTTGCACAAGAGAGCGAAGTTGCGGCATGAGATTCTCCAGTCCGTCTCTTACTGGAAGATATTCTGCATTCCGTATCATCAAACCATAAAAAGGATTGTTCCATACCCAATCGTTGGTGAGAAACACTATTTTGGGAGTAAATACCAATTGACACATTAGATCAAGATGTGACTGATGATTGCAAATGATAATCCGTGGCTGGGAAAAATCCGTATCTCCTATGACCTTAGCGCGGAACTTTGTACCTGGTATACCATGATGAATCATCACAAAACGTGATGCATAATAGATAAGTTGATGCAATCGGTAGCGTTTCTTTTCTGTCATTCTCCCCATCTTGATATATACCCATACACAAGGAATAAATACACACAAGGAAAAGAACAAAAAGAACAACAACGAATAGGCCGTTCTGAAAAATTTCATCAACGAACGAGCCAGCCGCAATGGAAGACCATATACGACAGCCAATACACACAAAACGGTATTGAGAGCACTTATTCTCGTAAAATCCTTTATGGGCCGGAAATGGCTTATGCGTTCATCACGAGACGGGTAGTACACACTGACTGGTATCGAGACCAACTCGACACCATGCCAAGAAGCAAAAACCATCAGTTCAAGTTCTGCCTCATAGCGTGAGGTTAGCAGGGACAATCCACGTAATTTCCGCAAAGGATATAAACGGTAGCCCGTCTGCGTATCCTCCATCTTCTTTCCGGTCTGTACATAAAACCAAAAATTGGAAAATTTATTGGCGAAATTACTTCCCGCTGGTCGGTCTACGCCTTCCATCTGCCGACTGCCCACAACCAAAGCGCCCGGATGTTTTTGATTTGCCTCAAGAAAGAGAGCGATGTCTTTGGGGTAATGCTGCCCATCTGTATCCAGCGTGATTGCATAGGCGAACCCTAACTCCAAAGCCTTTCTAAAACCAGACTTCAAAGCATATCCCTTACCTTTATTCTGCGGATATGAAACAACTGTAATAGACGCTATGTCACCCAGTATTTCGGCCGTACTATCTGTACTGCCGTCATTCACGACAATGACGTCATCACAGAAACAAAGGACTTCCTTCACTACTTCACTTATCGTTTTCTCATTGTTGTAAGTAGGAAGAACAACACAAATGCCCCTTGCTCTCAGTCTCTCTTTCAGTTCAGCATTCAACATCCGATATTCTCAGTACTAAAGAAATCTTTGCTTTCAATTCATCACCAGAAGTCACAATGACCTGCGCTTTGACTTGTCGGGAATCCTCAGACAGACTCACTTTCTTCATCTCATAGATGACAGCATCTGAATTTTGTGGTGTGAGCACTGACAAGAATTTCACGTTCTTTATTTTATCTATCTCTACATCTCCTTTTATGCCATTGGCCACCATGAGTTTTCCTATCAATTCCTCTCCCATTTGCACGATACACACGCCTGGAGTAATAGGTTCGTTTGGAAAATGTGCCTGGTATATAAAGGATGCGGCATTGAGTTTCACCGTGAAGCATGCGTTCCATCCGTCTATTTTCTCATCAAGCACAGTATATAAATTATTCTCCAATTTCATCTTTCAACACCTTAAAATGATAATCAATACCATATCTGCCATCAGAGTATTCAGATTCGCCACGTGAAAGGCATTCCATGACTTGCACCAGATCCTTTTTCAGAATTTTCCTTATATACCATTTGTTTATCATCTTGATTACACTGACAAGTTTCACCTTCTTTTTCTTTGGAAAATAGATAAAGTCGATGGCAGAAATTCCGAACTCATTAAACAGGCAACCATTTATCTTTTCACCGTCATTGACCAAGATGCAGATGCCACTGAGATAACCCTTCTTCATCTCTATCATAGCACTGTATCTGACCTTCGATCCTGCGCTTTCGGGGAACGTAGTATTCTGAGAGCTCGCAGGCAATGACAACAAGGAGAAAATGGAAATGCTAATTAATAGTAAAAACCTTTGCATCTACAGGAGTATTTGTTTTCACGTTCAACAGTTCTATAAGGGTTCGATCCCCCTTTTTCTCAACAAGTTCCACCTTTGAGACCATTGATTTCTGTCTACTGAAATGCAGAATAATCTTTTGAAACATCTGCTGCATTTGCTTCTGCTTCGGATAAAGCGTCACCACATATTCAGACTGGCTACCTGTGATACTCGTCCGGAAATCCTTTGTATCCGTAAGACATTTCCCTACAACACTGTTCATCATGATGCGGGCTATCTCTTTGAAGAACTTACTCTGGTTGACATTGACAACATCATTGCGTTTTCCCTTGCTGATAAGCACTTTAGAACCATTGAGTACAAAGGCGTAAGCATAAGGGGAGGTATATTCCCAACGGAGTTTGTCACTTTGCTGGTAATACATTCTGCCCTTGGACACCATCTTGTCATTGAGCATTTTGAGATATTTCGTCTGTACGAAATCGCACCGCATAGTCTTCATTTTAGAAGCCACACTGTTTATTTGCTGTTTCACCTTCGCTTCATCGACATTCTGTGCGAAAATGCTGCACAGGCAGAGAAACAAGGTTGTCATGGAAATTAGAAATCTTTTCATCTTTATTTACCTATTAAACAACATCCGAATATAATGAACCCGATCCCGATCCATTTTACTGCAGATACAGATTCATGGAAGAAAACGAGAGCCGCCAACAAACCGAACACATAGCTCAAACTTATCATCGGGTATGCCACACTGAGTGGATAGTGCTTTACTATATACATCCACAGGACAGAACTTGCGCCAAAGAATGCTCCACAACAGGCAAACTGCCAGTTCTTCATTAAGGAAACCCAAAATTCTCTGGTCCACCCGAAAGGAAGCATCCTCAGAAGAGCGAACTTCAAAAACACTTGGCCTCCTGCCAGAAGTGTACTTTGGACGATGGCCAACAATACTACTCGCCACATGACAACACCATTGCAATAGAGTGAACATACGGGAGCGCTGCCTTGCCGGCCTTCTCCAACATCAAATTGAAATTAGGAGTGCTCTCGTCATGCAAACCGACCAACACATTCTTTACAGCCCCGGACCTCAGGAGCATTTCTGCATCCCGGATAGCCCAATCCAAAGAATGTTCTCCCTGCGTATAGGTGACATTATACCCATGACAATGGGTCTTAATGGCAATATTACTACCTATGGTATTATGGGTGCTTTGCATAAAGAATGTCGGTTTCAACATACTTTCGCCATTCTCACTGATTTGCTCCAAAAGACGTTCGCTATTCTCCAAACATCCATAGGCAGTACCTGTAATTATAGCATCTGGTGTTTCTATACCGGCCTCAGACAATGCTTTAAGCGACGAAAGAAGGGAACTCTTCATTATTTTCCCCATCCGCCGAACTTCCAACGGCTTAACATACTGCCGTATCTCCGAAAGTTGCTGCTCCGACGAGATTTCTACTTTTGACAACAGATTTACCTTTCTTTCTTCTACTTGTAAATCCGTCTTTTCCATTGGATGCATAGAGAAAAGCAGAGAAGATTCATTACCGCCAAACCCGAAGGAATTGCAGAGTACATTTTCCAAGTGAACATCCCTAACACCCATTGTAGGAACGATACCGTGCGGCATCGGCTTCTTCCAACCAAGATTTGACGGGACAAAGCGGTATTGCATTGCAAGTATGCAAAAAACTGCCTCTATTCCGCCAGAAGCACTTGTAGTATGGCCCGTGTAGGATTTTGTACTTGACACAAGAGGTAAATGGTCTCCAAATATTCTTTGCAGAGCGACACCCTCGCTTTGGTCATTATTGGGGGTTCCTGTACCATGCGCATTCACATACTGAATATCTGCAGGCTGAATACATGCGGTACGCAATGCTTCCTGCATAGCGAGATAAGCACCTTCGCCATTATCCGAAGACGCTGTCTGGTGGAATGCATCGCACGCATTGCCATAACCCGCAAGGTAAACATGAGGGCTTACGTTTCTTGACAATGCTACACGTTCAGACTCCATCACAACGAAAGCAGCTCCTTCTCCCAGATTTAATCCGGCCCGAGTATCGTCAAATGGCCTGCAACGGTCTTTGTCAAGAATCATCAGCGAATTGAACCCATTGAGATGGAAACGAGAAAGGGCCTCCGTCCCCCCTGCCACAACGATATCGGCATCTCCAGACTCGATCAATCTGGCACCCAATATAATGGCATTGGCTGCAGAAGAACACGCTGTCGACAGCGTTGTAAAATCATCGAATACACCGAAATAATCTGCCATTGACTTGGTACAACTTCCACAGTCATGGTGATTCAAGAATTCTACATTTTCTGAACTCTCCCAATGGTCAAAACAAGACTCTGTGATATCCATTCCTCCAACAGTTGTACCAGACACAAGCACCATACGCAATGGTTGGTCTCCACGCCGAAGAGTGAGTTTGTCTATATGTGCACTCTCCAATGCCTGACGAATGGCCAACATACCCATCAGAGCTGTACGGCTGACCATCTGGGATGCCGGAATGCCAAGCATCTCCTTCATTTGAGAATTTGACAGCCTCACCTCCCCTACAGGAAGCTCATGATGTACCGACTGAAGATATTTCATCTCCCCGATACCGGTCTGACCTTCTTGCAAAGATTTCAAGACTTGTTGTTTGTCAAGTCCAATGGCCGTAATCAGGCCCTCACCTGTTATAGCAACATTCATCGTGCGTTTCGTCTCTTACAAGCAGCGTTATTTTTTTCTGTTTTTGCTGACAAAATCTGCGATAGTGGAAACATTCTTGAAAATTTCCTTTCCTGCAGACGGATCGGACAATTTTATGCCGTATTTTTTCTCCAGCAATACTATCAGTTCCAATGCGTCGATGGAGTCCAATCCCAAACCGTCACCAAAAAGGTCCGCATTTTCATCAATGTCATCTGCTGACATTTCTTCAAGATTTAGAGCATCAATGATTGCCTCTTTAAGTTCTTCTATCAATTCATTCATATCTATTTATTATTTTTCTC
>CAVFEZ010000059.1:0-17413 GCA_963621665.1 Akkermansia muciniphila
TAATGGTATGCCGACATAGGGAGATTCAATATAGGGCGGGTTTTTCAGTGCCCTCATAATCTGCCGTCCCTACGGGACTCACGCTTGCGAAATTCCTACGGGACTCACATTTGCGAAATTCCTACGGGACTCACTATTCCTTAGGTTCTAATCACCTACATTTATTTCTTCACAAACCGCAGAGAGTGCTGGCCTGCGGCGGTCTTCACCACAGCGACATATACACCGGGATGCAGTGCGCTGACATCGGCCTTCTGACCGTCGACGCTCAGCACGGTACGGCCGCTGAGGTCGGCCACGCTGATTTTCTCGGCTGCAGCGGAAGTGATTTCGTTACCCGACACGACAATGGCATCGGTAGCGGCCTCGGTATCTGTGATACCTGTTACGACATTGGCATCACCGTAAATACCGATATTGTCGAGCACGAGGAACTCACCCGGTTCGCTGGTAATATCGAAAGCAATGTAGATATCCTTACCGGCATACTTGCTGAGATCAATACCGCGGGTCTTGGGATAGATGCTCTCGTCCTTGACCTCCTTGGAGGTAGAATACCAATAGTCGGCGGGGTTGCCCGACCCGTCGGAAATCTTCACCTTGTAGGTTTCGAGATAGTTGGGGTTGCCGGAACTTGCATCCCATGCCAGGTAGCAGTTGTCGCCGTTGACCTTCACCTGCGGAAGAATTACCCAACGGTCAACATTGTTCACGCCGTCTACCCAACTGGTTCCGGCCAACACATGATTACCGTACATGGCGTGCGACTCGACATCGATGATACCCCAGCCCTTGTCATTGAATTCTTCACCTGCATCGGCATTGATGGTACCGTTGTCGCCGACATAGTAACTGAACGTGTCGGGAATCTTGGCATCCTCGAAATCGTAGAGCACAGTAGGATCGCCAAGCACGACGATTTCCTTTTCTACAGTGTTGTTGCTGTCGTCGTTATCATCGTCGCTGGCCACAGACACCTTGAGGGTGTGCTTGCCGGCGGTCAGACCGACGAGGGCATTGGTAGCGGTCAGGCTCTTGATCTCCTGGGCGACGATATCGAGAGCGACCGAAGCCTTCTGTTCGCCATCGACGCTCACGGTGATGGTGCCCTTGGTATCCTTGATACCGACATTCTTCACCTCGAAGGTGACATCCTTGTCGTTGGGCGTGCGCACATAGTCGTAGGGCTTGCTGATTTCGCTCACCACGAGGTCGACAGCATCGCTTGAAGCCTTGTAGAACTGCACATCGTCGACGGTCAACCAGTTCTCGTCCTTGTCGCTGAAACAATAGAAACCGAGGTAGATGGTCTGCGGTTCGTCGAAATGAAGTATCTTGAACGACTCCTTGTAGGCACCTTCGGTGACAGGATTCTGTTCATCGACCTTGTTGGTCATGTCGTCAGGCGTATCACCATTGCCGTAATATACGCCAAGACGCTCCTTGTGGCCGTCGGAGCCGGAATACCAATAGCGCAGCACGTAGTCGCCAGCCTCTACGTTGATACCGTCGAGGATAGCCCAGTCGTCAGCATTGTGATTGGAGTCGTAGTTGTAGGCCAGACAGGAGTAGCCGTTGCGGGCCATGTTCATCCAGTAGGAGGTGTAGACCGACCAGTCACCGTTGTCCTCGTTGAGGTTGTAGAACTTCAGCTCATCGGTATCCTCCGAGCCCTCAAAGCCCATGGTGTAGGGAGCGGTGGTGGGAGCCGAATGGCGCACGGCCACGGCCAGCGTGTCGTTGGCGGGAGCGATATCGTACTGGCTTACGGAGTAGGCCTTCAGTGCGTACTTGTGGCGCGGTTGAGAGAGGTCGGCCTTGGCCGTGAAGGTGTACGTCATCGACTGTCCGGCCTCGAGTGTCGTGCCGACATGCTCGGTCACGGCAGCACCGCCGTCGAGCGAGTAGGCCACGTCGAAACCGGGAGCAGCGTCAAGTCCGTCGTTCTTCACACGCACGGTGACGGTCTCCTCGGACAGGTTCTTGCCCGTGACGGGCGAAAGGATGCTGTCCACCTTCAGGTCGACCACCTTCTCGACCACCTTGACGGCAAACGAGCACATATAGAATTTCCAGTGGTCGGCGGGGCTGACACAATGGAAGCCCACACGGAAGGGCGTGTCCTTCTTCACTTCGCAGAAGAAATAGCCGGGAGTGCTCTCGCCCTTGATATTGCTATAGGAAGCCTGCAAGGTGGTCATACCTTCTACCGTGGCATCGGTACCGGTATATACATCCATTGCCTCACCGTAGTAGGTGCCCCATGTGGTGTAACTCACCATCACCTTGCCGTCGGCCGTAGGCGTGATGGCAGGAGAGATGAGCCAGTCGTCACCGGTATTGGAGGCGTGGTAGGGATAGAACACGGGGGAATTGGAACCGCTGGTGTCGTACTGCCATGTAGCACCGTCACCGTTGGCGTCAATCACGGTCCACTTGTCAAACTCTTCCTCAGAAGAGAAATCAGTGGAGTAATAAGTCTGCGCACTCGCCGCTACGGCAAGGACAGAGGAGAAGAGTGAAAGTAACAGTTTTCTCATAAATACCTATTTTAGAAAAACATAATCTTCATACCTTGGGTAGGATGAGGTCTATCATACAATATCATATAGAACCCACCATGCGGGAATACGCCCCAAGAAGCGTATTCCCGTCGTTCTGCATCACGCAGATTGTCGATCAGAGCGCCACCTTCAGCGTCTGTACCTGATTGCCGCGCTGCATACGGAACAGGTACATGCCGGAAGCCAGCGTAGAGAGATCCATGCTCTGCCCGTTGCCTGTCACAACAGCGCTGGCCACTTGCTGACCGACGGCATTGTAGACGGCTACGTCAGCCGTGCCCGTGGCATCGGCGAAGAAGAAACGGGCTGTATGGTTGCGGCTGTCGGTCTCCACGCGGAAGAGCGGGGCTGTCTGCACGGCATCATCGATACCGGTAGTATAGGTGATGGCCTCCTTGAGTCCGGCCAAAGCATCAATCTTTCCGGCACCCCACACATAGTTGGTCGTACTGGCCTCACCCGTATAGTCATCGTGGCGCGAGGTCTTCTGGATGATGTTGCGCACCTGGGCAGGCGTAAGGTTGGGGTTGGCCTGCAGCCAGAGGGCCACCGTACCGGTCACGAAAGGTGAAGCCATCGAGGTACCGATATTGATGTCGTAGTAGTCGCTGCCGTTTTGGGCCACCGAGGAAGAGGCGTTGAATGAGGCATAGTAGCGCGACGTAGCCGACACGATAGCACAGCCGGGGGCCGTCACATCGGGTTTGGTACGTCCGTCGACGGTCGGGCCGATGCTCGAGAAACTGGAGATATCGTGCAGTTGACCGACAAGGTCGGTGTTGGCCTCATATGTTCCGTCGCCGATGGTGGTGTAGGTCAGTTTGGTATTGTACGAACCGACAGAGATGACTCCTTCGCCCGTTCCTCCAAGTTCACCCGTTGTATAGTTGTTGTCGCCGTTGGTCCATCCGCGCTTGTTGGGCGTGAGGAACACACCGTTGTTGGCACAGTTCCACATGTGTACGGTACTTCCAGCCTCACCGGTGACCACGATTCCAAGTTTGTATCCCTCGGTGATGCTTGTGGCACGACACATCAGCAATACGTCAGGACAATTGTTGCCGGCATCGCGGGTGGCCGCCATCTGCACGGTGGCCACGACATTGCTGCCGTCGGGGAAGGTATACTTTGCATCGGTAGTACCGCCGACTGACACTTCGGGCGACTCGGCCACAATCTTGCCGCGGAGGTTCTCCACGACAACGGTCTTCACCTTGATGTCGGTATCCTTGCTTCCCCAAATATCCACATACGAGGTCTTGGTGGAAGAGGTCGACGAACCGTAACCGAGCATCACCTTCATCGTCTGGTCGCTCTCGGTGAAAGTCTTGGTGGCGTGGAGGTTTTCACTTCCCTCATTGCCACAGGCACCCACAATGATGCGGCCGGGACCGGTCATCTCTGCAAAAGCCTGGTCGGTGGCAGATGTACCGTCGTGCGGACCAAGGTGCTGACCGAGACTGATGTTGACCACACAGGGTTTGCCTACACTTTCGGCGTAGTCGAAGACGTACTTGATACCGTCAACGATATTGGTCGTGGCATTCTTGAAACTGACGAGCACCAGGTCGGCATCGGGGGCGACACCGTAATAACCGGTCGACTTGTCGGCACCGGCTGCGATACCGGTCACATGACTGGCATGGAAGGTGGAGGTCATATCACATTTGGCGGCCTTCAGTTCGTCCAACTCCGTATACTCGGTACCGTAATCGTAATTCTTCGGTGACTTGCCCGTTGTGTTCTGGTCCCACACGCGCTTGATACGGGTGGCAGTACCGTCGCTGTTCATAAAGTCGACATGACTGTACTGGAAACCGTTGTCGACAATGCCGACCACGACACCTTTTCCTGTATAGGCACCCATATCGGCCGTAGCCGTATGGCAGGCATCGACATTGCAATCCTTGCGGGCCTCGTCCATGAGCAGACGGGCTTCGCTACCGGCCTGGATGTATTCCACTCCGGCAAGGTCGGCCACTTTTCCAATGGCAGACATGGGTACGGCGGCAGTCACAAGGCGGTCGGAGAAGACTGACTGTACAGTGACTCCGAGTCCCTTCAACTCATCGACAACCGATGCGTCGCTGACATGGATGAACGCCTCGATATAGGTTTCGTTTTGGACGGTAGACTTCACGCCGATGACCGACGTGCTGTTGTCCATCAACATCAGGGTGGTGTTGGGCGACAGTTTCTGTGCGAACACCGATCCGCCCGCCATCAGCAGGGCAGCGAGCAGGATGTAGTTTCTTTTCATTGTTTGGGTTGTTGTTTTTTCATTGTTTACGCGGATGGTCTTTCCAGCGTTCTTTCGTTGTTTCTCTTCGGAGCAAAATTACAAAAAAGTGCCGGCCCGACAAAAGGCCGAACCGACACTCTCTTCTGTGTGCGTAATATTATCGGATCAATAAGTACCGGTCATCTGGCCCTTGTAGGAGAGTACCAGACGGGCGTTGTTGCCGCCGTCGGTGATACTGGTGGCGGTGCAACTGTACTTGTTGGTGATGTCGAGGTAGAAGTCGTAATTGCCCTCATCGTCACAGGTGATCGTCAGTGTACCGTTGTTGGGCACAAGCGCATAGCCACTGTACTTGGCATCGGGCGATTTGAGTTCGATATCACTGTACTTGATGGAGAACAGATCGCCGTCGGCAAGGGCGGAAAGATCTTTCGTGCCACCGTTGACCCAGTCGTTCTTGACCTGCAGGGTGACCTTGTCGCTGGTATACTTGCTGTCGTCGGCATTCTGATAGAAATAGAAGGTGGTGTAGCCATAGGAAGAACTTACCTTGTAGAGCACCTTGCCTATTTCTGCATTTACGGTTTCGTTGCCGTCAGAGTCATAGTAGTGCCAGCCGTTGGCAAGAATGGGGGTGGGTATCAAGTCTTCAAGGCTCTCCACCTCGATATAGTTGCCCACGTACTCGCAGTCGACTACAGTACCGTCTTCAAGCGTAGCGTTGACCTTGACATAGGCACGGCCCTGATAGTCTTGCGCAGTGGTGATGGTACCAGCGGTCACCGTAGTATAGGTGAGACCCGTAGTATAGTCGATGTAGTGGAAAGTATAACTGTCGGTCTCGGTGGCCATGTCGATATCGCCGGCGTAGAGTTTCGATGCGGAAACGCTCACCCATACGGCTACCTTACCGGTCTTCACGTCGGCAGGCTCGGCACCGCTCTCGTCTGCGAAGGCAAACTGGGTCGGCTCACCGGTAGCGGTAGGCAACACGGTGAAGGGAGTGAAGATATAGTTCTCTGTAGCCTCGCCGTCCTTCGGAGTGACGGTGATGGTACCCGAGGCGCTGTAGGCACGCTTGAATGCACCTTTGTAGGCAGCACGGAAATCGTCGGTGCCATTGACCTCACCCTCGAGGTTGACAGTGATCTGCTTGAAGAACTTGTCAAACTTCACCTGCAGTGTACCTGTAGGCGATACGATATCGGAACCCTGGAAGAAATGAATCTGCTGACCCTCGGTAGAAGAAAGGTCTACGGTCTTTCCTGCCGACGACTTCGGCATGACGATGACCACGTCAGGCTCGTCGCCGCCACCAAGATCAGGATCACCCTGCGGGTTCTCGGTCTCATAGAGAGAGAGTTGATACAGGTCGCCCAGTTCGTAGAGCACGATGGTACCGATGGTCTTCACGTCATCGTTGTAAGCCCACTGGTTGTCGAGTTCGGCCTGTTCCTTCTCGGTGAAGGTCACACGCTCCACGTTGCTTACCTTATAGACTACCTTGGTGCCGTCCTTCTGCTCGACGGTCATTATCTTTGTTGTCTTCTGCGCCATAGCGCCGCACACGGCGGCGAGGCACAGGAAAAGTGTTGCTACGGTCTTTCTCATTTCATCACGAATTTAGTTGTTACTTTGTCGGCCACCTTGACGATGTAGAGTCCACCGCCCAGTGTACCGGTATTGATGGCAGTATTGCCCTTGCCCTCAGCCACAAGCTGGCCGTCGGCAGCATAGATGCTGACCTTGTCGTCGGCATCGGCACCACTCACGCTTACGGTAGAACCGGAAACGTGCACGCCCACTTTCTTGTCATCGGAGATGGCATCGATAGCGGTAGCGGTATCGTAGTTGAGTTCCAACGGACCTGTCCACTCGCCCTGGATCAAGAATCCACGGCCGTCGGCGCAGTCGATGGTAAACTTATAGTCCTTGTTCTCCAATACTTCTACACCCACACGACCGGTGATGACCGAAGCGAAGGTGTCGACCACTTGGTAGCGGTCCTTGGCAAAGTGCCAGTAGCGTGTACCGATGAGTTCGCCGTAGTTGTCGAAATAGCCCTGGGTCAGTTTGTAGGGAGCGTAGAGGTTGGTCCAAAGATGGTTCTGCTCCATCAGCTCGTAGGTACCTGCGGGCAGTTCGCTGGCCGAAGTGGAGGCCTGGAATTCCATCTTGAAGAGGTCGCCCTCATTGCCGTCCTTGCCGCTGGGGGAGCCTATGTCGACAACAAACACGTTGACACCATTCTGACGGCCGGTGTAGTAAGCACGGGCGGTCTTGATATAACTGAGGTCGAGGGTCACGTCGTGGTCGAGGTTGGACACGGCAGACTTGGTATTGTCGTCAGACACATCGATGATATTGAACGAGATATTCTTGGCCGTACCCTTGATTTTGTGACCACGGTCGGTGGTGCAGTCCACCTCGAAGTTGTAGGTTCCGCTCTCGTCGCCGTCGGTGATGGTGATCGTACCGTCGGTGATGTAACCGAAGGCATAGTCGGAGTCGGCACCGCTCATGGCCTTGCGCTGCTTGATGTAGGTACCCATCAGCACGGTGATGCCGCTATAGTCAATCTCCATACCCGGGAAGTAGGTGTTGACCTGGAAATTGCGGGCCACGGTGTAGGTTCCGGGAATAATCTTGGCCTGCGCAGGATCGCCGAAGAGACGATTGAATGCACAGATGGAGAGATTGAATCCCTTTCCGTTCATTGCACCTGTCGTGTCATCGAAATCGCAATCATAGAGGTTGATGTAGATATTGCCGGTGTTCGACTCCATCAGGTTGCCGTGATAGAAGGCCAGACCGCCAGTGAAGGTGGTATTGACATCGGTCGTAATCTGCGGATATACGGTGTTCGAGCCGTTGCGGTCGTAGAATGAGAGCGCACCAGTGTAGGTATAGGCAGTACCCTCAGCATCAGCGAAGGTCAGCGTATAAGTACCGTCGGTGTTTTTCGTCACATTGACATTGCCGCTGATAAGAGGAGGATCGTTCAGGCTCTTGCCGCTGGCATTGTAGTAGTCGGCGAAAGAGTAGTCGGGGTCGTATACCTGCTCGGCATCGTCGACACTACCGTCGGCTACATACTCGCCAGCGGGAAGAACGGTGCTGCCGGTAGCGGGACCGTAGAGGTCGAGGGTCACCACCTTGGCATCGGTAGCATCGATAGAACCTTGGGCGTCGTCGTAGGTGGCGTCGCTCTTGTCGGAGAGTACGAGGTAATAGTTGTCGAGCACAACACCGGTGCTGGCTTTGGTATAATAGGCGGCCACGACACTGGTGAGCGTTGTAGTCTGTGCGTCGGCGACGGGCTTAGCCTTGACAGCGTTCTTGATAGACGACATCGAAGCATGAGCCTTTGTGTAAGTCTTCTGTGCCACTGCAGGAAGGGCAAGCAGAGAGAGGGCGAATGTCGCCAGGAGTAAAGGTTTTCTCATTTTTACTTTTTGATGATTTTGAATGAATGGTCGTTTTCGAGATTGAGTACATAGACTCCGGGGGCGCAACCCTCGAGGCTCACTGTGACAGAGCCGTCACTGACGGCGGCGGTGGAAACGAGCTTGCCGCTCACATCATAGAGCGCAGCCTTGGCGGCCTTTGTTCCCGACACATACACATGGGCATTGTCGTTGTACTTGAAGGAGAACGTGCCGGCTACATGGTCCTGCACGGTTGTGGGTACCGAAGCGAAGTAATACTCCGTCACATCGGCCTGGTCGTACTCGGTGGCAGTGGTTCCGGATGTCACGACAAACTTGCCGTCATCGAATGTGATGACAGGCTGGTCGGCCAAATAGAAATTGGCGGTCTGGGCATCAGAAAACTTCAACACGAGCACTTTGGCATCTGCCTCGTCTGCAAGGGCGGCCATAGGGCTGCCGAGAAGCAAAAGTCCAAATACGGCCTGTAAGATTTTACCTACCATTGTTGAAACTTTTAGAGAATTAATGATTGTATATATAAATGACTTTTTTGTACATTCACTCATGTACGCTGACGATGCCAAAAGCAAAGTTGAGTCAACACTCCGACTTCTATATTGGTATAACCAAGGACATCGGTACAAATCTGTCATGCGCAAAGTTACGCACTTTTCGAGAAAACCGACAAGTATTGTCCTAAGTTTTTTCACATAATGTAGGTGTATTTACAAAAATTCAAAAAATACATACGGTATTTATGCGATTTTTCTTTCGTTTGTCGGAATATCGGCAAGAAAAAAGAAGACCGGGCAAGCCTTCACCTATATGGAAAAGACTTGCCCGGTCAATGGGAATATATGTCAATACCGACCCTACACTTAGAGGGCGGTCTTGATGCTCTGTGCCTTGCCGCCGCGCTGCAGTTTGAAGACGTACACGCCGTCGGCCAATGCAGCAAGGTCGATGTTCTCGCCGCTGACGGTCACATCAGTGCCGGCAACCTGCTGGCCAAGGGTATTGTAGACAGTCACATGTACGGGAGTACCGCTCTCGGCAAAGAACACCTTGGCAGAGTGGCTGTTTCTGTCAGTGACCACACGGTACAGGTCATCGGTGCCGGAGATCTGGTCCTCAATACCGGAAGCATCGCCCTTGTGCTCGATGACATACTGCAGTCCGGCATAGGCGTCTACCTTTCCGGCACCCCACATATTGTCATTGCCAACAGGACTGTCGCCTGTGTAGGTATCACGGATAGCGGTATGGGCGAACACCTCGCGTATCTTGTCGGGAGTAAGCGTCGGATCGGCCTGCAGCCACAGGGCCACCACACCGGCAACAAACGGAGAGGCCATAGAGGTACCGACCTCGGCTTGATAATAGTAGGCCTTGCCATTGAACGTGGTCTTGGCGGCAGCACCGGTTGCCGAGAAGTTGTCATACGATGCGGACGTACAATACTGCGACTGGGCAGAAATGATAGCGCAACCCGGTGCGGCGATGTCCGGTTTCTGACGGCCGTCGACTGTCGGACCGTGACTGGAGAAAGACGAGAGACCGCTCAGACTGCCGTAGTACGACGGTTCGAAATTCTCGGTAGTACCGTCGAGTTTGGTATACGACAACTTGGTATTGAACGAGCCGACGGAGATGACGGTCTTACCTGTACCGCCAGTCTCGCCTGCGGTGCAGTCGGTATTGCCGTTGGTCCAACCCTTTTTCAAGCAAGAGTTGTTGAGGTTGGCCACAAACTGATAGGCCTCATTGGTTGCCCAAGCGTGAATGGTCGATCCCTCATCACCGTAGAAGACGACACCCATACGGAAGTTGCCTGATACAGTACCTTGCAGGGCAATGGTGATATTCGGACGCTTGCTGTACTGGTTGTACGACGGGGCGATCTGTGCCTTGTAGGAAGTGCCGTTGTAGGTCAGCGTGACAATCTTGGAAGTGCTCGATGTGGTAGAAATGAGTTCACTTGAAGCCAAGACCTTACCCGTCAAGACATTGCACAACACTACTCTTGCGCTGATATTGCTATTCACTTCGCCCCAGCCGTCTACGACGGCCGATCCATAATAGGTACTGGAGTAGGAGCTGGAGTACGGAGCCACAATGGCAGAAAGCGAGTCTGCGGTTTCAGCGGAGAGGGTCTTTGATACGTGTATGTTGTACATACCCTCATTGCCGGCTGCACCGACGATGATACGGCCGGGGCCGGTAAGCGATGCGAAGGTCTGGTCGCTGGCCGAATTGCCGTCGTGCGGACCGTAGTGCGAACCGAGACTGAGGTTGACCACGCAAGGTTTGCCCACGCTCTCGGCATAGTCGAAGATGTACTTCACGGCATCGGTGACACCGGTGCTGGTCATATTGGTGGTGACAAACACGATGTCGGACTCCGGTGCCACACCCTGGTAACCGGATGTCTTGTCGGCTCCGGCAGCGATACCGAGCACATGACCGCCGTGGTAGGTGGTGGTCAGGTCGTACTTCTGGGCGACAATGCGGGCAGAATCCTTGTATTCGGCACCATAGGAATAACCGGTAGGACGTGTTCCCGTCTTGCGCTGGTTCCAGTACCGCTTGATACGGTACTCCTTGCCGTCACGGCTGTAGTAGTCGACGTGACCCAATTCGATACCATTGTCCACAACGCCCACGACAACACCGGCACCGCGGTACTTGCCCGTAGTGGCATCCAGTTCGTGACACTGGTCCACATTGGTAGCCTCACGGGCGCTGTCCATCAGTGCCTTGACGGGGTCGCCCACCTGTATGTATTCCACATCGTCGAGTTCGGCGATAGCGCGTATCTTGTCGACGGGAATGGTCATAGTGACGAGCGTACCGGTAAGATTGGTGTTGACCGCACCGCCGAGTTTTTCAATCTCGGAAAGCACGTCCTGATTCTTCACCTTGACGTATGCCCCTACGGTCTGGGACTCTTCACATCCGAAAGTTTTCAGCATTTGGGTGTTGTTGCGGTTGAGCAACAACAGTTCGGTGTTCGGCGACAATTTCTGCGCGAAAGCCGAGGTGCCCAGCATCGCCAGGGATGCGAGCAGTAAAAGATTTCTTTTCATTTCGTAGTTGTAATGACTTTGGAGACTGTCCCCTTCCGACTTTCCCGTCGTCCGGGCGGCAAGCCGACAATAAGACAATATAAATATAATCAGTAAAACCAAGACGCAGAACAGACTGCGTATGGCTGCAAAGGTATAACAAATAATCTACAAACCGCACGAATTGTAGTTAAACATTATTCATAGGCTACAAAAAGCGACATTCGGAGACCGACGCACAGTATATTGCGAACAGCCTCCGAATGTATTGCGTATTGTCGTTCTCTTCTATCTATTGGAAGGGACTTTAATTACAATGTCATCTTCACGCTCTTGGACGCTGAGCCGCGCTGCATCTTGAACACGTACACGCCAGCACCATAGGAAGAGAGGTCGACCTGTGTTCCGTTGGCGGTGAGGGTTTGCTCGGAGAGTTGCTGACCGAGCGCATTGTATACCGAGAGACGCACGGGAGTGCCGTTCTCCTCAAAGTAGATCTTGGCTGCATGAGCGCTGTGGTCGCCTACCACCTGGAACATACCTTCGGTCACGCCCTGCTCGGAGATGCCTGTACTGCTCTTCTCGAGAATATACTTCAGACCGGCGTAGGTATCGATCTTGCCAGCACCCCAGAGGTTGCTTGCGGTCTCGCCAGTGTGCTCATCCTTGCGCGACGTGGCCTCGATGACCTCGCGAATATCGTCGACCGTCAGTTTGGGATTGGCCTGCAACCACAAAGCCACAGATCCGGTGACAAACGGGGAAGCCATCGAAGTGCCTTGGGCTGTCTGATAGTAATGCGTAGCGGAACCTACAGTAGTCTTGGCCACACAGGTTGTACTGCTGAATCCGTAATAGAACGAAGACATCGCCGATACAATCTCGGCACCGGGAGCGGTCACATCGGGCTTGCGGCGACCGTCAACCGTCGGGCCATGACTGGAGAAGAGGCTCAGGTCACCCATGTCGCCAGCATACTGCGTATAGTCGTAGGAGCGTCCGGAGAGGTCTTCCCATTTGAGGCGGGTGTTGTAAGATCCGACACTGATGACATTCTTGCCGGTACCGCCGATTTCACCTACGCTATAATCGTTGTCGGCCGATGACCAGCCATTGAGCGATGTGGAGGCAAACGAATCATATTGGGCCACCTGCCAAGCATGGAAGGTAGAACCTTCTTCACCCACTACGACGAAACCGAGTTTATAGGTATTTGATCCGGTACCGTAAGTCATGATAAAGGCCTCGGGCTTGCCGTTGTCAGCGATGCCACAAGAGTAATAGACGGTACAAGAGGTGGAACCGGTCTTCAGTGAGATGGTCTTCTGATCCACCGTCTCATCTGTAGAGATCGTGTCGCTCTCGGCCATGATCTGTCCGCTACGGGCATTGACAAGCACGGCCTTGAAAGCCATGTGCGAGTCTTTCGATCCCCAAAGATCGATGCCGAGAGTAGAAGAATAGGGATTGTTGGTCATAAACTTGAAGGCATCGTCGGCCGACTCAAGCGTCTTGCCCACATGCAGATTGTCCTCACCCTCGTTGCCGGCTGCGCCGACAATGATATATCCGGGGCTCACGAGTTTGTCAAACATCCGGTCGGTCTCCGACGTACCGTCGTGCGGACCGCTGTGCGTACCCAAACTGAGGTTGACCACACAAGGTTTGCCTACACTCTTGGCATAGTCGAAGATGTACTTCACGCCATCCACCACTTCGCTCACGTCATCACCCATGCTGACAAATACGATGTCGGCATCGGGAGCGACACCATAGTAGCCGGCCGACTTGTCGGCACCGGCTGCGATACCCAGCACGTGTCCGGCATGATACTGAGTGGTCACGTCGTAGCGCTGCGACTTGATACGTGAGGCGGTAGCGTATTCTGCTCCGTAGTCATAGCCCGAGGGGGCTGTACCGGCCTTGCCCTGATTCCATACGCGACGTATACGGCATTCCTTGCCCTCGGTGTCGAAATAGTCGATATGGGTGTACTGCATACCGGTATCCACAAGTCCTACGACAACACCCTTGCCCGTATAGGCTTCCATACCTGTGGTGGCAGTATGACAATGGTCGACATTGGCATCGGCACGGGCGTTGTCCATGAGAAGACGCACTTTCGGTGCAGCCTGTATGTAGGTCACATCGTCGAGATTGGCGATGTCCTGTATCTTGGCGACGGGGAGGGCTACGGTGACAAGGTTGCCGCCCATATTGGTACGCACCTTGCCGCCAAGGGCTTCGATTTGTTTCAGTACGGCCTGGCTGTTGATCTTGACATAGGCATCAAAGGTCTCGTCTTCATTGACAGTAGCCATTGACTTGGTGTTGACGTTCAGCCCCTGTGCACGCTGCATCAGAAGCATGTTTGTGCTCGGCGACAGTTTCTGGGCGAACACTGCACCGCCTGCCATCAGCATGGAGGCGAGCAAGACTGATTTCTTATTCATTTTGATGATTCTATTGTATTACGTCGTAATGTTTGCAAAGGTATAACAATTTATCCACATTGCGTACGATTTGCCGCCAATGGAACATTTTTTACCGCAAAAAGTGAAATCCGGGGACATTTCATCAAGTGAATAGTCCCCGGACCTGTTTCTTTACCGATAATCATCGGAGTGGAAGAGAAGGTATTTCCCGCACCTTTTACAGGGCCATCTTCACGCTCTTGACGATTGTGCCGCGCTGCATCTTGAAGACATATACGCCCGAACCGAAAGCGGAGAGGTCTATCTGGGTGCCGCTGGCCGTGAGTTCCTGACTGGAAACGGTCTGACCCATGGCGTTGAAGACGGTGAGGCTGACTGGAGTACCATCCTCCTCGAAGACAACGGTTGCGATACGCGATACACGGTCGGCCGATACCTGGAACATCGCTCCGGTTGCATTTTTCTCATTGATGCCGGTCTGCGTGTGCTTGAGCACGTATTTCAGTCCCTCGAAACTGTCGATCTTGCCGGCACCCCAAGCGTTGTTGGGGAGTGTACCCATGGTGGCATCCTGACGGGCAGTCTGGGCAAAGATGTTACGGATATCGTCTACAGTCAGTGTGGGGTCGGCCTGCAGCCAGAGGGCTATCGTACCGGCCACATAGGGTGTGGCCATCGAGGTGCCGCTTTCTACGCCATAGTAGTAGTCATTGCCGTTGACGGAACGCTTGCTGACACATTCACCGGCTTTGAACCCTTGACTGTATTTCGAGAAGGCCGAGACAATACCGCAACCGGGGGCGGTAATATCGGGTTTGCAGCGTCCGTCGGCAGTCGGTCCGTTGCTGGAGAATCCGCTCAGCTCTCCTACGCCACCTACCCAACTTTGGAACATTTGTATTTCTCCGTTGAGCGTCAGGTAGCTGTCACGCATGTTGTACGATCCTACAGTGATGACGCTCTTGCCAGTGCCGCCGATTTCGCCTACGATATAAGCATCGTCAGGGGAAGTCCAACCATCAAATGTGTTCGACACAAAGGAATCTCCCTGTGCGACCTGCCATGCATGGATCTGTGCGCCCTCATTGCTCGATATGAGCAT
The DNA here is from genome assembly GCA_963621665.1 of Akkermansia muciniphila. Classification (GTDB taxonomy): domain Bacteria; phylum Bacteroidota; class Bacteroidia; order Bacteroidales; family Bacteroidaceae; genus Prevotella. The sequence goes on from CAVFEZ010000059.1 coordinate 14,840, forward strand.
ACCCAACTTGTAGGTAGACGACATTGTTCCATACGTTTTGAAGGCTATTTCAGGTTTGCGGTTGAGCGCATTTATCGCGCCACAGACCATTACATCGCACGATGCCAGATTGAACTTCAAGGTGGTCTGTATGGCGCCATTTACGACGAGATCCTGCAGGGTGAACTGCTTGCTTTCTGCCACAACCTTTCCGTTACGGGTATTGACAAGTACGAACTTGCCGGCCAAGTCTGTTCCCTCAGAACCCCAGATATTGACGATGGAACCATTCTTAAGGCTTCCGGGATTGTTGATGATCACCTTCATGACATCCGTGTCTGACGACAGGGTCTTGGTCACGTGGGAGTGGAAAGCCTGTTCATTGCCGGCAGCACCAACGATGATGCGGCCCGGTCCGACGAGCTGGTCAAAGGTCTGGTCCATAGCCGACAGACCGTCATGAGGACCGTAGTGAGAACCGAGGCTGAGATTGACAACACACGGTTTGCCAACGCTTTGGGCGTAGTCGAAGACATACTTCACTGCATCGGTCACACTGGTCATGTTTTCCCCTATAGAGACAAAGACGAGGTCGGCATCGGGAGCCACGCCCGAATATCCGGAGGCAATGTCGGCTCCTGCCGCGATACCTGCCACGTGTCCGCCATGATAGGTCTCGCAGGTATCAGTCGTCAACAATTTGAGTTGGTCTGCCGATGTATATTCCACGCCATAATTGAAACTTGCGGGAGTCGTACCTTTTCTATACTGCTCCCAGACCCGGCGTATGCGGCTCTCCTTGCCGTCACGGTCGAGGTAGTCGATATGATTGTACTCGATACCGCCGTCCACAATGCCGATGACGATACCCTTGCCGGTATAGGCTTCCATACCTGCCGTGGCGGTGCGGCACTTGGAGGCACCGGCCTCTTCACGGGCCTTGTCCATACAGATATTGACAGGCTTGGATGCCTCTATGTAGTCCACACCGTCGAGCTCGGATATCCGTTGCAGTGCGGAAAGCGGCAGGTCAGCGGTAATCAGGTTGCCGCCGGGATTGGTGCGTACAGTTCCACCGAGAGCCTCGATATCGGAGATGACCGACTGGCTTTGGATCTTGACATAAGCGCCTACACTTTCCGATACGGCTGAGGTACGTCCGTCAACCGACTGAGCACACTGCTCGAGGGCGAAGGTGCGGTTGCGCAACATCATGGTAGTGTTGGGCGAAAGTTTCTGTGCGAAAGTTGCAGTGCCTGCCATCAGCAGAGCTACGAGTAAAAGTGATTTCTTCATAATGCTTCGTGTTATAATTGATTCGTATTCGTGTTACATATTCTCTTGTTCACGTCAGCGCACAGCATGCGCTTATGGTGCTTTTGTCTCCGGGGTTGTTGTCGGATGACGGGTGCAAAGGTATGCCGGGAGGATAGAAACGCCAAATTTTATTTAAGGAATTTTTCAAAAACAGCCAAAATAAAACCCCGAAAACTTACGGAATTCCGCAAGTTTTCGGGGTTTTGTGTGAATTTTATATAATTTTACACTAATATCTATTTATCATATAGAACTACAACCGCTGTTCCGTACAGTCCATCCGCAGCATCTTTTCGGGCACGCAAGAACGTATGCATTTGGCAAGCAGCGAGAGTACGGTCTGACGCACAAAGGAACGCGACGTGAGCAGCACCACTTCTCTTACGGGTATGGGCAGGGCAAACGGGCGTACCAGTTCGCGCTGCTTGTCAGAAAGTTGCGGGAGGGCCAGTTCGGGAATGAAAGTGACGCCGCGTCCACCCTCCACCATACGCATAAACGTCTCTATGCTTCCGAGCGTATAGTGTTGTTGGCTGGCGCGGGCCGACCGGAGGGCACAGAATTTCACGAGTTGGTCACGGAAGCAATGTCCTTCATCGAGCAGCCATAGGGTTTCACCGGCAAGATCGGCCGTGCGTATGGCCTGTTTCGCAAACAGGCGGTCGGTACGCGATACATAAGCCAAGAACTGCTCATAGTAGAGCGGTGTCTGCACATAGTTGTCCATGCCGTCGAGACTGACAAGAATGGCCGCATCAAGTTCGCCGCGCAGCAATGCCTTCTTGATGTCAGCCGTCTGCATCTCTACAATACGCAGATCCATTTCGGGATGCCCGGCCATGAGTTGCGGAAAGAAGCGCGGCAACAGGTATGGAGCGATAGTCGGAAGGATGCCGATACGGAATGTTCCCTCCGTAGACTGTTTTTCCTCCTCGACCATTGCCTTGAGTTTTCGTGCACGGGAAAGCACCTTCCAGGCCTGTTCCACCACAACCCGCCCGACGGGTGTCGGGACAACGGGTTGTGCCGAACGGTCAAAGAGTTTTACTCCCAGTTCATCTTCGAGCCGTTGTACCATCGCGCTGAGCGTAGGCTGGGTCACACCGCAATATTCGGCTGCCTTGGCAAAATGGCGGCAACGGTATACGGCCACCACATATTCCAGTTGTTGTAAAGTCATATAAGGCGTATTCTATAAATTCCACGCAATTTTAATTATTTATATAGACAGGTTGCTCTTTGTGGCTTTTTGTTTTTATCCGGCACCTTTCCCTTTCT
>CAVFEZ010000060.1:0-13014 GCA_963621665.1 Akkermansia muciniphila
CGCCACGCTCCCAGTGCAGGAGTTTCATCACTTTACGCGTACGTCCGACAAAGATATAGACATCTCCGTTTGTCGGATCCAAACCTACACTTCTCACTTGGCCGCACATGCCATTCACGCCGATTCGCATATCCGTCGGGGTTTGCGACATAACCATCCTATTGTTTTCGTTAATATTGAACATTGCAATTTTTGGCGCAAAGTTCGGAATTGGAAGAGATTGCTACAAGTCGGCTTATTTCGGATGGTTACAATAAAAGTTACTGGAAGGATTCGTGGGATTGGTGAAAATCCGTGGTTAATATAATCTCAGCATTGTCCGTGACGGGTAAAAAGAAAGGCCGCGCGGGCAAGTAATGTCCGCGCGGCCGTATAGCAATTGAATACTCTAGGCTTTTTTAGCCGTTGTGCTTCTTCATGATCTTGATGAGCTCAACTACCTTGTGAGAGTAGCCGATTTCGTTGTCATACCAAGACACAACCTTCACGAAGTTGTCGGTGAGGTAAACACCGGCGTTTGCGTCGAAGATAGAGGTCAGGGCGCAGCCAAGGAAGTCAGAAGAAACGACTGCATCCTCGGTGTAGCCGAGTACGCCCTTCAGTTCGCCCTCAGAAGCAGCCTTCATAGCAGCGCAGATAGCCTCTTTAGAAGCAGCCTTCTTCAGGTTTACAGTCAGGTCAACAACAGAAACGTCGAGAGTCGGCACACGCATAGAGATACCGGTCAGCTTGCCGTTGAGTTCGGGGATAACCTTGCCCACAGCCTTAGCAGCACCTGTAGAAGAAGGAATGATGTTGCCGGCAGCAGCACGACCACCGCGCCAGTCTTTCATAGAGGGACCGTCAACAGTCTTCTGGGTAGCTGTTGTAGAGTGAACGGTTGTCATAAGACCAGTCTCGATGCCGAATTTGTCGTTCAGAACCTTGGCAATAGGAGCCAAGCAGTTGGTGGTGCAAGATGCGTTTGAAACGATCTTCTGGCCGTTGTACTTGTCAGTGTTTACGCCGCAAACGAACATGTCAGCCTGATTGCCATTGGCGTCAGCCTTGGAAGGAGCAGAAAGAACCACATACTTGGCACCAGCCTTCAGGTGCTTCTCTGCCTTGTCGTAAGCGAGGAACAGACCGGTAGACTCAACTACATACTCTGCACCAACCTCGTCCCACTTCAGGTTCTCCGGGTCACGCTCTGCAGTAACGCGGATGTGGTTGCCGTTAACGATGAGCTCGCTCTTCTCTACGTCAGCCTCGATAGTACCATCGAACTGGCCGTGCATTGTGTCGTACTTCAGCATGTATGCCATGTAGTCAACGGGGCACAAGTCATTGATAGCTACTACCTGAACTTCCTTTGCGTTCTCAGCCTCTACTGTAGAACGGAAAACGAAACGGCCGATACGACCAAATCCGTTAATACCAATTTTAATCATTTGTTTTTATTAGTTTAAAGGGTTTAAAAACTTTATCCTTTCAGATTGGGAATGTTTGTACTACGCTGATTCTTGCCATGTGGTACCTACATTTTCCCGAATTGCGTTGCAAAGATACGAAATAATTTATAAATTTGCATTCAATAACGGTTTAAATAATATAAAAAACATTACGACATGAGCAATTTTATAAAGGAGTTCAAGGCCTTTGCCGTCAAGGGAAATGCGATAGATATGGCAGTCGGTGTGATTATCGGTAGTGCCTTCGGAAAAATTGTTACTTCAATTGTAGACGATATCATCATGCCGCCTATCGGTTGGTTGATCGGCAATATGGATTTTACTGATTTGAAACTGACTCTTCCCTCTGTAAATGTAGGAGGCGAAACCATGAAGGCTGTAACCATAAATTATGGCAATTTCGTGCAAACCACCATCAATTTTGTCATTGTGGCATTCTGTGTGTTTCTTCTTGTGAAAGCCATCAACAAGTTGTCCATGAAAAAACAGGAAGAAAAGGCAGAGACTCCTGCACCGGCACCTTCGAAAGAAGCTGTGTTGCTTGAAGAAATACGTGATTTGCTTAAGAACAAACAATAATTTCTCTATATTGCGAGTTCAAAAAGATGTCCTTCTGCACGATGAAATCAACAGAAAACAAGCTGATAACGATACTTGGGCCTACGGCTTGCGGCAAGACTGCCGTTGCCGTATCGTTGGCCCGGGCGATTGGGGCTGAAGTGATCAGTGCTGATTCCAGGCAAGTCTACCGCAGAATGGATATAGGTACGGGAAAAGACATTCGGGAATACGGCATTAATGAAAATTTTGTTCCCTATCATCTCATAGATATTGCTGAGCCAGGTTCGAGATACAACGTCTACAGATATCAACAGGACTTTTTGCGCGCATACCACGATATCACGTCTCGTGGTGTTCTGTCTATAATGTGTGGAGGGTCAGGGCTGTACCTTGAGTCTGTACTCAGAGGATACGCTCTTCCTTCTGTACCGGAGAATCCGATGCTGCGCCAACAGTTGTCCTCAAAAAGCCTGGAGGAACTTGTTCTCGTTCTTGAAAAACTGAAGGCCCAAAATGGCAGTAAAATGCACAACAAAACTGATGTGGACACTGCACAACGGGCAATACGGGCTATAGAAATCGAGATGCATATACAGCAAGAAGGTTCACAGACGGTAGATATGCCCCAATTCGACGCCATAGTGATAGGGCTGGATATAGACCGTGACAATCGTCGCGAGAGGATTACCGAGCGTTTGAAAAGCCGGCTTTCTGAAGGTATGGTAGACGAGGTCAAGAAATTGCTAGACGAGGGCATCCCTTCTGATAATCTCATATATTATGGCCTTGAATATAAATATGTGACGCAATATGTCATCGGAACCATCACTTATGACGAGATGTTTGCCCAGTTGGAAATTGCCATACACCAGTTTGCCAAGCGGCAGATGACATGGTTCCGAGGTATGGAGCGACGTGGAATAAATATTCATTGGGTTGACGCTATGCAGCCAATGGAAACAAAAACAAGCAGGATACTTGATATTCTTTCAGAACGCCAGTAAGGAGAAAATGCAATGGGAAGGACAGAAAATGTATGGGGCATCATTTATTGCCCAAAGCATGAATATTGGAATGCAGGGAAACGGTGGAAGCGCATCTGCAGATGTTTGGAAAACGAGCATGTTGATTTTGACTTTGTCCAAAGCGAAAATGCAGACAGCGTTGAGCGTTTGGTCAAGATGATGGTGAACAATGGCTATAAAACTATCATTATTGTCGGCGGTGATTCTGCGCTGAATGATGCGGTAAATTGCCTGATGCAGTTCGACAGCAAGGTCCGGAACGAAGTTTCCTTAGGCGTGATTCCCAATGGTCTGATGAATGATTTTGCCCATTTTTGGGGTGTAAAGGAAGGTGCCGTGGAGGATAACATATCACGTCTGAAGCAGCACCGGATCAGGAAAATAGATGTCGGCTGTATTAAGTATAAAGATAAAAAATCCGAGGACTGTCGGCGCTATTTTCTCAATTGTATCAATGTCGGGTTAGTGGCGACAATTATGAATCTTCGCCGTAGAACCCGTCATCTTTTTGGTTCCAGAATGTTGTCATTCCTGTTCTCGTTTGTGCTGCTCATATTTCAGCGTTTGGAATACAAAATGCATATTAAAATCAATACTGATGAGATAAACCGCAATGTTATGACCATGTGCATCGGTAATGCGACCGGGTATGGTCAGACCCCCAGTGCTGTACCTTACAACGGGCAACTGGATGTGTCGGTGGTATACCATCCTGCTTTTATGCAAGTGTTGGAGGGTATCTATTTGTTTATACGCGGTAAGTTCCTCAATCACAGAAGTGTACATCCATTTCGTACACAAAAGGTGGAAATTGTCAATGCTTCCAAAGCGCTGGTCGGCGTGGACGGAAGGTTGATTCCGACGCCCGTGGGAAGTTTCATGGTTTCGGTTGAACAGGAGGCGCTGAATTTCATAATTCCTGTTTGAGGCAATAAATACAGTTTTGCAAAAAGAAAATTTCAGAAAAATGGTAAAGATAGGAGATAAAGTAAGATTTCTCAGTGAAACAGGTGGCGGTCGCGTAGCCGGTTTCAGAGGAAACAATATCGTGTTGGTGGAAGATGAGGACGGATTCCAAATACCGACCCCGATAACCGATGTCGTAATTACAGGAGACGGCCAAGAATACAGTACATCCAATATGGTCAAGGCCAAATCTTCGAATGACCCGAATATCCCGTCACAAGGAAATTCCGTCAGGGCCAAACTGAATAGTTTCGAGGATGATGTCCAGGAAGATGACGAGGAAATGGATATTGCCGATCTCGCCATTACCTTCAAGCGTCCGGTCGAGGAGCGAAGGGGGGGCAACCTGCTCAGCTGTTTTCTTGCCTTTGTACCAATGGACATCAAGGACTTCTCAAATACACATTTCGAATGTTTCTTTGTCAATGACAGCAACTACTATGTGCAATACATCTATATGATGGCTGAAGGTGCGACATGGAAATTGCGTTCCTCTGGTGAGGTTGAACCTAATACCAAAACCTTTATCGAGGAGTTTGGACATGACAGCCTCAACGATTTCAATCGGGTCGCAGTGCAAATGATAGCCTACAAACGTGACAAAAATTTCGTAATAAAACCTACAATAGAAGTTCAGTTCAGAATAGAACCGATAAAATTCTACAAGTACCACGCCTTCTCTGTGAATGATTATTTTGAGAGCCCCGCATTGTTGTTCCCTATTGTTGAAAATGACCGCCCCGCACGCTCGCTTGTGATTGACCCCCAGAAACTGAAGCAGGAAATGTATTCTCCTGCAATTGAAGAAAGCAATGTCAAGCCGTTGGGGCAAAAAGCTGCAAAAAAGGAAAACGGAAAAGACAACTTGTTGGTCGTAGACTTGCATGCAGACAAATTGCTTGATACAACAACTGGAATGTCGGCTGCTGATATTTTGAATTATCAGTTGGGCAAATTTAGACAAGTCCTTGATGAGAACAAGTCAAAGAAGGGGAAACGAATAATATTTATACACGGCAAAGGCGAGGGTGTCCTACGCCATGCCATAATCAGCGAACTTCGCTATAAATACAAGTCGTACACCTTTCAGGATGCATCGTTTCAGGAATATGGATATGGTGCAACTCAAGTTACTATCAAATAAGGGTGGTCCTATAAATTAGCTTTGGCCGAAAAAAAGACCGAGAGAGACAAAACGGAGCTTACCCGAAATTTTTAATAATACGGCGGTTATTTATAGGGCCGCCCATAAATCAAGAGAACAATGAACTACGGATACATAACTGTCTCAGCCGGTATTCCTTCTGTACGTGTGGCCGATACTGACTATAATGTCAAACAGATCGAGAGCATGACTGCACAGGCCGAAGGAAAGGGGGCCGAAATTATCGTCTTTCCCGAATTGTCGGTTACAGGTTACACCTGTCAGGATCTGTTTTATCAGCAGACCCTTCTTGATCAGGCTGAACTTGCCATCCTGCATTTGCTCAATTTTTCAATAAAATTGGACATCATCGTTATTGTCGGATGTCCTGTCGCAACGGGTGGGCTTTTGTTGAATTGTGCAGTCGTGTTGCAGCACGGAAATATCTTAGGCATTGTCCCCAAAACATACCTGCCCAATTATGGGGAATTCTACGAGAAAAGATGGTTTTCTTCCTCACGGGATATCTCAGAGACAACAATCAGGTTTGCCGGCAATCAGATAACGTTATCTCCATCGCCCCGTCTATTCAAAACCTGTGATGGCGTCTGTTTCGGCATAGAAATATGTGAAGACCTTTGGTCGCCTACTCCGTGTAGCAATACGCTTGCGTTGGCGGGCGCCGATGTGATATTCAATCTGTCTGCGTCTGACGAACTTATCGGTAAACATCAATATCTGAAGAGTCTTGTGGCACAGCAAAGCGCTCGCCTTATATCAGGATATGTATATTGCGGGTGTGGATTTGGAGAAAGTACACAGGATGTGGTCTATGGTGGAAATGTTCTGATATATGAAGACGGTGTGGCTGTGGCCTCGTCAAAACGTTTTTCCCATAAGGAACAATTGGTAGTTACGCAGCTGGATATAGAGAAATTGAGAGTGGAGCGGCGACGCAACACATCCTTTGCAGTCGCGCAACAAGGCATTTCGGCAGAAATTGTTCCGGCAGAGTCGGTTTGCACAAAAGATTTCGAATTGCTACGCGAGATAGAGCCTTATCCGTTTATACCAAAGAGCAAGGATATGAGTGAAAGTTGTGAGGAGATACTCTCTATACAGACCAATGGTTTGGCCAAGCGTATCATTCACACACATAGTCGTCGTGTCATTGTCGGTATCAGCGGAGGACTTGACTCTACACTGGCCTTGCTGGTATGCGTGATGGCTTATGATAAACTGGGAATGGACCGTCGTGATATAGTAGGAGTGACAATGCCTGGCTTTGGTACAACCGACCGTACCTACAACAATGCCATCACGCTAATGAAAAGTTTGGGAATAACCATCCGTGAGATAAGCATCGCAAAAAGCGTGTTGCAACATTTCGAGGATATCGGGCATGATGTAGAGATTCATGATACGACCTACGAAAATTGTCAGGCCCGCGAGCGTACACAGATTCTGATGGATCTAAGCAACCAACTTGGCGGTCTTGTAATAGGAACTGGAGACTTGAGCGAATTGGCTTTGGGGTGGGCTACCTATAATGGTGACCACATGTCTATGTATGGGGTCAATGCAAGTGTTCCCAAAACACTTATCAAGTATCTTGTGCAATACGTTTCCGAAACTATCGGAGATGAAACATCCCGCCGGACACTTATCGACATTATAAATACACCGATAAGTCCAGAACTCATACCGGCAGATGAAAATGGAGAAATAAAGCAGAAAACAGAAGATCTTGTGGGGCCTTACGATCTGCACGACTTTTTCCTTTATCATTTTCTAAGATTCGGCTTCCATCCGGCTAAATTGTTCATGTTGGCCAGGGCGGCGTTCCCGATGGAGAAATTTTCAGACGAAACCATCAAACATTGGCTGAATGTCTTTATCCGTCGCTTTTTTGCCCAGCAATTCAAACGCTCATGTTTGCCAGACGGTCCGAAAGTCGGAAGTGTCAGCCTTAGTCCACGCGGCGATTGGCGTATGCCGTCCGATGCTTCTTCGGCGATGTGGATTGCAGAGTGCAGCAGGCTATGATCCTATTGCAAACAATTTGTTCCCGAACATAGTTTCTCTATCTGACAATTCCTGTTTTTAGAACCCGCTGAAAGGAATGGATACACGAGTAGGCAATAGCTGCCAACCGGATAACGAGGCCCAGCCGCCTCGTTATCTGAAATATGTAAGTCCGGCGAAGTCCGACGACCTGTACGAGCAGATTTTGAACATTCTTGTCGTACAAAAACGTTTCCGGGATGGCCATTACTCTGCCCGGCAGTTGGCTGATGATCTTGGGACAAATACACGCTACGTATCTATCGTTCTCAATACGCGCTTCCATGCCAACTATAACACTTTTGTCAACAAATTACGGATCGATTTCGCGCGATCTGTACTGACGGACAGACGATATGAAAACTTGAGAATGGAAGATGTTGCCGTGCTTTCGGGATTTTCCAATCGGCAGTCATTCTATACCGCATTCAACAAATTTGCAGGTGTGTCACCAATAGAGTATCGTAAGAGGTATAGGCGGTGAAATGAAAATTTTATGTATGTCGGGTGCTTCGTAACCGTACTTCCATCTTTGTCATATCAGCATATTTTAGTAATTTTGCATTCCTGAATTTTGGACCATACCCTTTATTGTAGGATAACATAAATATGGAAAGCGAAAATACTCACATGTATAATGCCTGGACGGAAATAGAATATTCTCCAGCATGTAAAAATCCTTATCTGGAATTCCCCTTCTTTCTTCCTGGTGAAACATCTGTCTATCTGTGCAGAAAAGACGGATCAAGGGAGAAACTGCCGTTGACATTTGTCGTGTTCAAAGCGAAAGATTCTGCCCCGGATGATTGGGAAGACGATCCTATGGTCGGGCCGATGCAAATCTTGGCTTTGGGAGATGACGATGAAGAAATAGAACCGGTAGACTCATGGTGCCTTAATATGTCTCCTGCGGATTTTCTTTCCGTTAAAGCGGAAGATGATATGACAATCACTTTTGCCATCAAATGGCCGTTCGGTGATGTCGCTTTGGAAAAGTCGGAAAAAGATCCCGATGATGACGTTTTCACATTGCGGAAAGAGGATATTCCAGAAACTGGAATACGATGTACTGTCTCTGTCCGTAAACTGAACAAATCGTATGATTTGACCATTAAATTGCCCTATGTAGGATTTGCCCTTTATGACAACAATGGTAATCTGTGGACTGGTGACGTTGAGATGGCACAGACAGAAATCGATGATTACAAATATTCTTTTGTCGGAAATGCCCAAAATGATCGCTTCTCCATATCTTTGGACGAAAACAAGTTGAATTACCTTTGTGTGCTGCGCGACGACAATATGCTGGCGGTAAGAGATATGCGCGAAAAATTGTCATTTGTCACGGAACTGCCTGCAGAAGGAACGCTTGGAGAACTTCTCATGAAGGCACATACGGCACTTGTCAAAAACAAAGACCGTAGATGGCGTATTGTGGTAAAAGGGGATACTGTGGAGCATGACGCTACTCTTGAATGCGATCCTGTAGCACTTGTGCGGCTTGCCTATCAAGAGTACGCTTCTGCCCGTGAAGACGAGGAAACCGTTTTGATACAGCGGCTTATCAATTTGGAACAGCGCCTGTCCTTCCAGTGGTTTTGGCTTAAGGAGGAAGATTGGAATGTCGAAAATCTAAGCGGACTGCTTACTATACCTCATGACGACCAGCCTGAAGAAATGATGGAAAGTGCACTTAAGTACAACCAGTTTGAGAATTTTCTTCATCGGCTTATGGCCCACTCCTATGTTACCAAGAAACCGCTGCAAGGCGACCAGTTGCAGGCAAGAAACAACAAACGGAAGATAACCCGATGTGCGAAGCATATTCTTGCACACCAAAATGGAACGGAAAATATCTGGAAACTTACCGACGAGGAACGCCAAGAGATACTTTCGTTATTCGGTATCTTCCATCGTGAATTTACCGATACACTTGAAAAACTACAGGAGTAATGATGGTGATCGACAAGTGATAAACAACAATATACGCCACAATGGAAATAGAAGGATTTCCTTGTGGCGTATATTTCAATCTTCGAAACTCAGTTTTTCCAGACGGCTGCGAAGAATGGGAGCTTTTGATATAGATATGCCCAGTTTTATTTCACAAGTATTGTCGTAGTGCTGTGACAAAATTTTTGGGGACATATCCTTTACGACACGCATTACAGAATTCATCATCGCATAGGGAAAGGTATAGGAAACGACTTCCTCTACTTGACATATCTTTATGTCGGCTTTTTCCAATGCTTCTTCTGCAGCGGAACGATACGCCACAATAAGTCCTCCCGTGCCCAGGTTGACACCACCATAGTAGCGTACAACAATCACAAGGACATTTGTCAGTTCCCTTTTGTTGATTTGTCCCAAAATCGGTTTCCCTGCCGTACTGCTGGGCTCACCGTCGTCATTTGCCCGAAAACGTTTTCTGTCGGCATCAAGTACATATGCGTAGCATACATGGCGCGCGTCATAATACTTTTTTCGGTATTGTCCTACAATCTTGTGAATTTCGTCTTCGCTTTCGACGTGCATGGCAAAAGCGAGAAACTTGCTTCTCTTTTCACTATAAAAGCCCTCGGAAACGATGCTTCCGAGGGTCTTGTATTTGTCTATGATTTCATCCATTTTATGTTAACTTGTGAATGACAAGACCAGACCGTAGTTTGGGTTCAAACCATGTCGCTTTCGGGGGCATTATTTGCCCCTTGTCTGCAATATCCATTATCTGTTGCATGGACACGGGATATAAGGCCAAGGCCAAGGCCATTTCTCCGCTGTCTACCCGGTTTTTCAATTCTTCCAATCCACGTAATCCTCCAACGAAGTCGATTCTCTTGTCAGATCTCAAGTCTTTGATTCCAAGAATCTTGTCCAGTATAAGCTTGCTTGAAATGTCTACGTCAAGTACACCTATAGCATCGTGCTCATCGTAGACATTCGGGCGGGCGGTCAGACTGTACCAGTTGTGGTCTATGTATAAGGAAAAATTGTGCAGGCACGTAGGACGGTACATAATCTCGCCTTTTTTCTCAACGAGGAAATCATCGCTTAGTCGTTCTAAGAGTTGAGTGGGGGTAAGTCCGTTCAAATCCTTGACAACACGGTTGTAGTCCAATATGGTTAGTTGAGAGGCCGGAAAGCATACCGCCATAAAATAGTTGTATTCTTCTGTACCTGTATGTTGAGGATTCTGTTCTGCCTTTTCTGCTCCGACAAAAGCGGCAGCAGCGCTACGGTGGTGGCCGTCAGCTATATATAGGGCGGGTATATGTTCAAATTCGTCTGTAATGTTCCGGATGTCGGTATCGTCGCTTACAATCCAAAACTGGTGTCTGAATCCATCACCAGGAGCGACAAAGTCGTACTCCGGTTGATGCGTTGTAATACGGGATATGATTTTTGAAAGGACCTCATTGTCCGGGTATGCCAAAAATACAGGTTCAATGTTTGCATTGCAGACGCGTACATGCTTCATCCGGTCTTCCTCTTTGTCACGCCGGGTCAGTTCATGTTTTTTGATATTGTTGTTCAGATAGTCCCATACATATGCGCCAACAACCAAGCCATATTGGGTCTTCCCGTTCATGGTTTGGGCATAGACGTAGTATGATTCTTTCTCGTCTTGCACCAGCCATCCATTTTTCTGGAATTTCTTGAAATTCTCAGCTGCCGTATGATAGACATCCTCATCGTATTCACATTTCCCTGTTTCGAAGTCTATCTCCGGTTTGATGATATGGTAGAGACTCATTGCGTTTCCATTGGCTTCGCAACGGGCCTCATCGCTGCTTAGTACGTCATAAGGTCTTGATTCCACCTGCTCTACAATATCTTGAGGTGGCCGCAATCCTCGGAATGGTTTTATCTTTGCCATAAACTACCTTTATCTGTAATTTGGTGATATACGAATCAACGGTTAACTTGATATTTCGTACTGCCCTCGCTAAAGTATGCGTTGATCTGATTTGCCGCAGCAAGACCTGCGTTGGTATTTGCTTCAGAGGTCTGTGCTCCCATTTTCTTTGGTGTGGAGAAATAGCGTCCGGTCAATTTTTGGAACTCGTTGTTTGTATCGGGCATAATGTCTGTAACGTATTTCAGGTCCCCACGCTCACGAAGAACAGTCAACAAACCATCCTCGTCTATGATCTCCTTTCGGGCTGTATTGACAAGTATAGCATCTTTTTTCATTTGTGCTACTAGTTTCTGACCGATACTTCGTTTGGTTTCTTCTGTTGCAGGTATATGTAGGGAGACAACGTCGCATGAAGAAAACAGTGTCTCGATGTTCTCAACCGCTTTCACTCCGCTTGCTTCTATCGCCTCTGTCGGGCAGTATGCATCGTATGCGAAGACCTCCATGCCAAACCCTTTGGCTATGCGGGCCACGTTTCTTCCGACATTTCCGAAAGCAAGTATTCCCAGTTTTTTCCCTTTTAGCTCGCGTCCGGATTTCCCATTATAGAAATTGCGTATGGCATACACCAAAAGACCGAACACGAGTTCGGCTACTGCGTTAGAATTTTGTCCTGGCGTATTCTCAACAACGATGCCTTTTTGTTTGGCATATGCGATGTCTATATTGTCGTATCCTGCACCTGCCCGGACGATGATTTTCATTTTGGGAGCATGGTCTAAAACATCACGGGTTATTTTGTCGGAGCGTACAATCAAGGCTTCTGTTTCTTCTATTGCGTGCAGCAAGTCTTCATGGTCCGTATATTTTTCAAGCAGGGTAACATCATGGCCGGCCTCCTCCAAAGTTCCTTTTATGCCATTTATGGCAGCAGGAGCAAATGGCTTTTCTGTTGCAACAAGTACTTTCATATAAGGTTGCGATTTTTGGTGTTTATTACTTAAGTGAGGTTCTATAAATTACTGCCGTAATTATTTTTTGTCATCTTGCGGTCTCTTGTCAGTCCAATTTGTCTGCTCGTTCGGTCGCATAGCCTGCTATGCACCTTTACTCCAGGTCAAATTGTACTCGAAAATAGCCTCGCCATATGCCAAAGTTGATTTATAAAACCATCCTTAGTGCATTTTTTCAAAATCATGCATGCATTTTACGAGCGCATTCACCCCTTCAATGGTTTGTGCGTTGTAGCAACTTGCACGGAAACCACCAACGGACCGATGCCCTTTTATGCCGACCATACCTTGGGCTGTGGCATATTCGAGGAATGGTTTTTCCAAATCTTTGTAATCCTCATTCATCACAAAACAGATGTTCATAACAGACCTGTCTTCCTCTTTTACAACAGATTTGAACATTTTGTTGCGCTCGATTTCTCCATAGAGTATTTCTGCACGCTGATGTGCGCGTTTGTCCATTTCTTCAACGCCTCCGTTCTTCTTCAGCCATCGAAGCGTTTCAAGTGCAGAATAGATGGGTACAACGGGAGGGGTATTGAACATGGAACCCTTTGCTACATGCGTACGGAAATCCAGCATGGTAGGTATGGTACGTGGGGCTTTGCCCAATGCTTCTTCTTTCACGATTACCAGTGTGACGCCTGCCATCGCAAGATTCTTTTGCGCGCCGGCATATATGCAATCGTATTTGGATACGTCTACGGGACGGCTGAAAATGTCTGATGACATGTCTCCAATCAGTCTTACAGGGGCATCTATGTCCGTCCGTATTTCTGTGCCGTATATCGTGTTGTTGGTTGTCACATGCAGGTAGTCCAGATCAGTCGGGCAGGTCCAGTCTTTGGGAATATATGAGTAGTTGTCATCTGCCGAGGATGCCACTTCTATAGTTTCGCCAAACAATTGCGCCTCTTTCATCGCTTTCTTT
>CAVFEZ010000060.1:13024-16131 GCA_963621665.1 Akkermansia muciniphila
TTCTTTGCCCATGTACCCGTATTCAGATATCCGGCTTTCTTTATCAAAAAATTATAGGGAACCATGCAGAACTCCAAAGATGCGCCACCACCCAAAAAAAGTACCGAATAACCTGATGGGATGGAGAGCAGCTCTTTAATGAGGGCAATTGCCTCGTCTACTACGGGCTGGAAATCTTTTGCTCGATGACTTATTTCTGCCAAAGAAAGTCCGGAACCGTTGAAATCCAGAATTTGTTTTGCCGTATTCTCTATAACCTCTCTCGGTAACATGGAAGGGCCTGCATTAAAATTATACTTTTTCATAGGCACTTGATTTTATGATAAATGTCTGATAGCGAAATTACGATATAATTTTGGATTTTACAAGTATTTGATGGAATATTTATACAGTGTTGATGAATTAGGGGTAGAGGAACATCCTTTATAACACAAATTATGACACTATATTTTTGTATCATGGCAAATGACAAATGTCGCCTATGTGCATATGTCGCGCTCTTTAGGATGGTTTGTCACCTGTGCTGATCTCTTCTACAAGACGCAAGTCCTCTTGATGATTTCCCAATACTCCTCGCACGGAAGCACGTTCGCGGAGGGCGTCAATATGGAATGGGTTGAGTTCAATTACCCGACTGTAGTGCTTTTCTGCCGAGGATGGGTCGTTCTCGGCAGATGCGGTGCGGGCAGCCAGGAGGAATACGTCTTCACTGTTGGCCGCATTCTCCAAAAGCCAGGCTACGTCTTCTTTGGCTTCTTGCAGGTTGCCTGCGACACGGTAAATGTCGCCGCGCAGAAGTCGGGCGTCCAGATAATCAGGTTTTAGCGTGATACATTTTGTCAGCATTGCAATGGCATTGGAAACATCTCCTTGGGCATTGCAGGCCAGAGCATAAAAATATCGGGCTAAAGAATTGGTGTCATCTATAAGCAGTATCTTTTCGCATATTTCGGACATCGCCACATAATCTTCCATCTGATAGCACACATTTGCCATTTGCAGCAGTATTTTGTCGTTGTCGGGTTGGGCGTCTGACAATATATGTAGTTGTTGATAGGCCGCTTCCGGATTTCCTTGATGTAAATACGCTTGCCATAGGTAGTCGTGACACTCCAAATCATCATTGAGGTTGAGTGCATGCTCTATGCATTGTATGGCATATTCGATCTGCCCTGCCTTCATGGCTCGAATGCCGTCGTATTTCAGGATATCGAATTGCCTTTTCTCTTCTTCGCGTTTTTTTTCTTCTTGGGATATTTCTTTCCCACCGCCCAAAATTGCTCTAAACAGGTTCATGGATTGTTTGTTCTTTTTTGTAAAAAGTGTGCTTTATTATCATAGGTAAAGATATGTAGGTCGTGCGCAATGAAACTCGTTTCAATTGCTGAGGCGCAACCTATCCTTATACAAAGGTACTACATATGAAAGAAAGTCGTAATGTGCATACCACAATTTTTGTTAAATGGACAAATCCGCTACTTTAGTTCATACAAGGAAATGGTATAAATGACGTTACTAATAAAAATAGACATGCATCATGAGAAAAAAGAAAATCAAGCCATTCTTCTTTATGGGACTGTTTTGTTTCGTAACGGCTTCGTGTGTAACTTCGCAGAAAAACGGAAATACAGCCGATACTCAGGTGATGACAATGGAAAATGTAAATACGGTAGATACAGGTGAGGTTGATATCGACCAAGCACGTGACTTGACAAGAAAAAACAATGCATTTGCACTTAACCTGTTTCGCCAGGTTTCAGGATTTGATTCGAAAATAGTTTCACCATTGAGCGTTACCTATCTGATGAGTATGTTGACCAATGGGGCAAATGATGTGACGAGACAAGAGATACTCAATGTGTTGGGGTGGGGGAGTGTATCGGTTGACGACATCAACCGCTACTGTATGACACTTCTCCGGAATACTGAAGGAAAAGAAGGAGCTGCCGTTAATATCGCAAATTACATCGCCGTAAACAAGAATCTTGCATTGAAGAAAAATTATGTAAAATCAATGGAGAGTGTTTTCCGTGCTGCAGTCGAGAATCTGGATTTCTCATCTTCCGAAACTCCCTTGCATATCAACGCCTGGTGTAGTAAACAAACGAACGGTATGATAAAGGAGATGGTCAAGCAAGTGGATTCACAGGCTTTGTCATATCTCTTGAATGCAGTATTTTTCAAAGGCACGTGGGAGAAGAAATTTGACAGCGAACTGACGAAAACGGAGTCTTTCCATGGATATACGCGTGATCTGAAACGGGTGCAGATGATGGGACAAGAAGGTAAGTTCTCGTATACTACAAACGACATGTATTCTGCGGTATCATTGCCTTATGAACATGGGGAATATAGTATGGTCGTTGTTCTTCCCAATGAGGACAAGTCAATATCAGACGTTTTGAAAACAATGACAGCGGAGTCGTTGACAAATGTACGCAGTGGGATGGAACCGTGTATGGTTGACCTGAAACTGCCCCGTTTCGCAACGGAACTAACACTCCCGCTTAATGAAATAATCAGTTCGTTGGGTGCTCCTACAATGTTTGATTCCCAAAATGCAGACTTCTCCTTGATGGCTGATGGTCATATGTTTGTTTCTCAAATGTTGCAAAAAGCCAAGATTGAAGTCACTGAGAGCGGCACAAAGGCTGCGGCTGTCACAATGGGCACAATCATGATGACCTCTGTCAATATGCAACCGGTACGTCATGTGTCTTTTCATGCCAACCGGCCATTCATGTACTTTATAACAGAGTCCGATACTGGGGCAATCTTGTTTATGGGACAGTACACTGGAGAATAGCGAGCGGGGCGAAGATAGATGCTCGTTTCCCTCCATTGGTTGCCTTTATTTGATGTTGACACAATTCCTATAACGGATAACAATTAAGGAGAATAGCCCGATGCTATTCTCCTTGTTTCTCTCTTCTATTCCACTTCAAAGGTGTATTGCTCTATGTGGTCACTACATTCTTCGCAGTATCCAAGATCTTCAAATTCTCCCATATGGGAAACTAACCTGCATAATTCATAGAGCATCTTCAGCTTGAGATTTTTTTCGGTCCTTCTCAAAAAATCGGAACTCAATGTTGTGTCTATGCAGA
>CAVFEZ010000061.1:0-16100 GCA_963621665.1 Akkermansia muciniphila
TCATCACCGACCCCATCGAGGGTTCTACGCTCAACGAGATCTCTACCATCCGCTGTACCTCCGACCCCAGCAAGTCTGAAGACACCAGCTGGATCGGCTTCAACTCCGGCACGGGCGAGGCTTACGAGGCATGGGCGCTGCAGATCAACGGTACCGACACCGTCAAGGTGCAGCAAGCCACACTCACCGGCGGCGACAACAACGACGGCTTTGTCCTCACCTTCGATCCCGCCATCACCACGCCCGGCACTTACACCATCTGCATCGGCGACTCCGTCTACTCACTGGGTACGGGCTTCAATGCAGAGGTGAAGGACAGCAAGGTGTACTTCTCCTACACCGTCATTGAGGCTCCCACCGCCGAGATCAGCGTCAGCGTAGATCCCGAGAACGAGAGCACCCTGCAGTCGCTCTCTACCATCCGCCTCACGGCCGACGAGACCATCTATGTCAACACCACTCCCGTGACGGTCTACAACCGCGCCGAGCGCAAGTCGTACACCGCTACGCTCGCCGCTGACCCCACCGACGGCAATATGGCCGTCATCACGCTCGACTCCGCGCTTACCGCCGAGGAGAACGCCGGCGACTACACCATCGACATTCCCTCTGGCGTGTTCGGCGACCAGACATGGTATGACAACGACCTGATGACCGGCCGTACCAACGAGCCGCTCACCCTCTACTACACCTTGGGCGACGAGATTCCTGCGACCAGTCTCTTCACCACCGATCCCGAGGCAGGCAGCACCGTGGCTTCGCTCCAGCATATCGTCATCAGCATCGGCGACGGTTCCGACGACTATACATCTTCTGACGGCAAGGTATCGATCACCGCTCCCGACGGCACGGTCATCTACAATGACGATCCCTATGCCATCTGGCCCGACGACTGGTCGGCTCCCGTCTACCAGTATGAGATCAACCTCGACGAGGAAGCCACCGCTCCCGGTGTCTACACGATGACCATCCCCACCGGCTACTTCATCGATGCCAGCGGCGAACCTGTGACCGGCGCCACCATCACATGGACCATTGACGACGCTACCGGCATCAACGGCATCACCGTTGAGACGGCCGACGGCAAGGCATACACCGTGAACGGTGTGCGTGTCGATGCCAAGAAAGCCAAGGGCATTGTCATCATCGGCGGAAAGAAAGTCGTGAAGAAATGATAACCACAGTCTGACCAACCAGACCACACCAAGATGTCCGTATAGAGGACATCTACAAGAAGAGCGTAGAGGCCACATGCCCCTACGCTCTTTGATTTTCAGAAAGAATTTTATTGGTGTCCGGTAATCCTGAACCTTCCTGCTATTCCGTCTTGATACTGTCTACCGGATTGCTTGTGGCCACGTGCCAGCATTGTGCGGTGACGGTGAGCAGGACGACGGCGGAGACGAGGATGAGGGCCAGGGGGAAGAGCCACCACGAGATGGGGGCGTGCTCGGTGAAGGTCTGCAGCCACTGCCGGCTCAGCCAGAGGGCGACGGGTACGGCGATGGCGAAGGAGAAGGCGAGGGGCAGGACGTAGCGGGCGGCGAAGAGTCGCATCACCTGTCCGACGGTGCTGCCCATGACCTTGCGTATGGCAATCTCCTTGCGGCGGTACTCGGTCTCGAACATGGTGAGGCAGAAGACACCGATGAGGGTGATGACGATGCTGATCAGGGCGAACATCCTGACCTGTGCGATGAAGCGGAACTCGTCAGTGTAGGTGTTTTGCAGGGCATCGTCGAGGAAGCGTACCTCGTAGGGCTGCGAGGGGTCGAGGCGTGAGAGGGTCTCGGCTATTTGGCGCTTGGCCTCAATCTTGTCGTATCCCTTGGCGGTGCGTACGAACACGCGGTCGGCCTTGTCGCCCCACGGGGCCATGTCGGGTCCGGGTATGAGGAAGGCGGCACAGGCGCTGGCATTGTCCTTGCGTATGGAGTAGAGGCGGAAGTTCTCGCATACGCCCACGACGGTGTAGTTTATGCCGCTTTCGCCGGGAAGCATCTTCTCGCCCACACGTATCCAGTTGTACTTCTTTGTCATGTTGCGGTTGACGATGTAGGCCCCCTTCGATGTGTCAGACTCCTTGAAGGTGCGTCCCTCTACGAGTTTGATGCCGATGGTCTGCAGATATTCGGCATCGCAGGGCAGGGCGGCGTAAGAGACGATGTAATCGTCATGCTGGCGTCCCCAAGTCATATAGGTGTCTCCGGCGCCGATGGTCGACTGCGCATAACCGACATGGGTGACGAAGGGCAGTCGTTTCAGTTCGGTGCGTATGGCCTCCTTCTTGCCCATGGCGTCGGGCGAGAGCGAGGCGAAGAACACCTCGTCCTTGTTGAATCCGTAGTCGCTGTGGAAGATGTAGTGCGACTGTGCCGTCATCACGCCGACATAGACGACGAGCACGAAGGCGACGCAGAACTGCACTGCCATGATGGCCATGCGCAGACGGCGGCCGCGGGGTGAGAGTCCGAAAGAACCTTTGAGCACCAGTGCCGGGGCGAACGACGTGCTGTATGCAGCCGGAACGATGGCCGAGAGTGCGCCTACGGCGAGTGCGGTGGCGACGGTGGCGGCGGCGAGCAGCGGATGGTCGGCGAAGGCGATGCTGCCCGAGACGAGTTGCATGCAGTCGGCGCTATGGGCGAAGGCCAGCACGAGGGCAGCACCGATGACGGTGCCCACGGCACTGATGACGACATTCTCGAAGACGATGCCCAGTCGCAGTCGGGCAACGGAGGCCCCCATGACCCGCCGCGTGTTGATGCCGCGTATGCGCATCGGCGTCTCGGAGAGGGTGAAGTTGAGCAGGTTGAGCAGGGCGAAGAGGATGATGGCGACGGCCGATACGGTGAGCACGTCGACAATGTTGTGGTTGCCCTTGTCCTGGGGCGATACGCCCGAGAAGTAGATGTCGTCGACGGAGGTGAGCCGGAAGGCCATGCCGACCTGTTCGTCGAAGTCCTTTTCATCCTTTTTGTCGACACCGAAACTCGTCATGACCTGTAGTTTCATGGCGTGTGCCACCTGTACGGGGTCGGCACCCGGGGCGAGGCGGGCGTAGATGTGGTAGGACCATTCCTGGCTGTTGTCGCGGTTTTCGTCGCCGAGACTTTCGTAGATGTCGCTGGCGAGGGTGTTGTTGGCGGGCGTGTCCTCGCATACACCGACGATGGTGAAGGTGCACTCGCGCCCTTGGTATACCGGCCGGGTGTAGGTGCGGCCGACCACCTCCTCGGTACCGAAGAGACGGCGGGCGGCGCTGCGGGTGATGATTGATGTGGTCGCTCCCACCCAGTCTTTGATGCTGCCGCTGACGAGACGGGAGCCGAAGAAGGCCGGTCCGGGTTGGCCGACAGACAGGATGTTCATGTCTATCTTGCGGTTGCCGTCGCTCACGGTGCAGTTGTTGTCGTTCATGGAGGTGGCCAGCGTCTTTTCCACTTGGGGAATGTCGGCCAGGATGGTCTCCATGGGCCGCGAAATCATGGCGATCCAGTCTCCGGGCATCATCTTGGAGTGTGTTTCGAGCCGGTAGGTGCGGCTGTGGTCGGGTATGGAGTGGTTGTAGGTGCGGTTGTACACGACTTGCGTCATGAACAGGTAGAAGGCCGCCACGGCCACGCCCAGTCCGACCAGATTGAGCAGGGTAGCCACTTTGTATCGGCGGCAGAGGAATATGAGGCTTTTCATCATTGTTGTTCGGTTCTTCTGTTCGTCTTCTTTGGGGAAACTGTTATGGTCAGTCGGCGTTGTCGACGACCTGTCCGTCGAAGAGACGGATGATGCGGGTGGCCATGGCAGCGTCGTGTTGCGAGTGGGTCACCATGACGATGGTGGTGCCTTCGGCGTTGAGTTGGGAGAGGAGTTGCATGACGGCGAGTCCGTTTTTGGAGTCGAGGTTGCCGGTAGGTTCGTCGGCGAGTATGAGTTTGGGTTTCCCGACGACCGCCCGTGCGATGGCCACGCGCTGTTGTTGTCCGCCGGAGAGTTGTTGGGGATAGTGCTTGGCGCGCTGGCTGAGGCCCACCTTGCGCAGAATCTCGGTGACACGCTCGCGCCGTTCGGCCTTGGGCGTGCCGAGGTAGCGCAGTTGGAGGTCGATGTTCTCCTCGACGGTCAGTTCGTCGATGAGGTTGAAACTCTGGAAGACGAATCCGATGCGTCCCTTGCGGTAGGCCGTGCGCTGTTTCTCCTTGAGGTGTCCCACTTCCTCGCCGTCGAGGAGGTATTGGCCGGAGTCGGGGTTGTCGAGCAGTCCGAGGATATTGAGCAGGGTGGACTTGCCGCATCCGCTGGGACCCATGATGGCGACGAATTCGCCGTCTTCCACTTCGAGGCTGACGCCGTTGAGGGCTACAGTTTCGACTTCTTCCGTGCGGAAGGTTTTGGTGATGTTGTCAATCTTTATCATGTCGGTAGGATTTTTGTTTTATTTGTTGAATTATGCGCCCCCTACAGGGGCACGGGAAAATGGATGTTGAAGAGACGTAGGGGCAAGCCCCTACGCTATAGTCTGTCGTCCCTACGGGACTCACGCTTGCGAAATTTCCCCTTGCGGGACTCACGCTTGCGAAATTTCCCCTTGTGGGACTCACGCTTGCGAAATTTCCCCTTGTGGGACTCACGCTTGCGAAATTTTTCCTTGTGGAACTCATTTGATGATGAGTACGTCATTGTCTTTGAAGGCTTCGTAGCCGCTGGTGATGACACGCTCGCCCGGTTCGAGTCCGTCGGTCACCTCGTAGTACTGCGGGTTTTGCCGTGCGACGGTGATGTTGCGGCGGTAGGCTTTGCGTCCCGACTTGTCGACGACGAATATCCAGTTGCCGCCGGTGGTCTGGAAGAAGGTGCCCCGGGGAATGAGGACGGCCTGTCCCGACTTGCCGAGCTGCAGGTCGACGTAGCAGGTCTGTCCGCTGCGCAGGGCGCTGGGCTTCTCGCCGGTGAAGACAAAGTCGGTGCGGAAATATCCGTCCTGCACTTCGGGGTAGACCTTGCGTAGGCGCAGGCGGTAGGTCTTGCCGTCGCGGGTGAGGGTGGCGGTGAGGCCCGACCGCACGCGGTCGATGTAGTGTTCGTCGATCTTGGCTTCGATCTTGAGGTCGGAGAGGTCGTTGATCTGTCCGATGTTTTGTCCTGCGGTGATGCTCTGTCCGAGTGCGGCGTCGAGCAGTCCGAGTTCGCCGTCGATGGTCGACCGCACTTCGAGTTTGTCCTTGCGCTGGCGCACGAGGAGCACGTTGCGGCGCATGTTGTCGAGGTTGTCGGCCATCTGGTTCATCTGTACCGAGCGGTAGAGGCTGTCCTGTCGCAGGCGTTGGGAGATGAGGCGTTGCTTCTTGCGGGCCAGTTCGTAGTCTTCCTTGCTTTGCAGATAGGTCTCGCGGCTGATGAGATGCTCGGCGAAGAGCCGCTGGTTTTGCTGGTAGGCCCGCTGTTTGCGTACGACATCCATGTCGAGCGACGCCTGTTCGGTGCGGTTGTTGAGGCGGTCCTGCTGCATGGTGATCTGCGTGTTGCGCAGCAGGTTTTGCTTCTCGGCCAGTTCGGCTTCGGCGTTGAGTATCTGCAGGTCGAGGTCAGAGTTGGCCAGGCGGAGTATCACGTCGCCCTTCTTGACGTGTGCGCCCTCCTCGACGACACGCTCGCGTACGATGCCGCCCTCCTCGGGCGAGATCTGTACCACCTGTATGGGTACGACCTGACCGTTGAGGTGTACATAGTCGTCGAAGCGTGCGCGCACCACATCGCTCACGGTGATCTGCGATGCTTCGATCTTGGCCGTGCTGGCCGTGCTGCTGAAGGCAAGCCATGCCAGAAGAATGACGGCGGCCGTGGCGGCGGCGATGTGCAGGGCGTAGCGGCGTAGGAAGGGGCGGGGAGTGAGTTGTCTGTCCATATTTTTACAGTAGAGTATTGTCCTTATAGTATTGCAGGAGTTTGCGGTTGTACATGAGTGTGAGCCGGCTCTGCAGCAGGGCGGCACGGCTTTGCAGGAGCGTGACGGCGGCGGTCTTCACGTCGATGGGCGAGGCCAGGCCTTCCTCATACTTGCGTACGGTGAGATGGGCGGCGATGCTGTCGGCCTCCACCTTGGCGGTCATCTTCTCCGTTTCCCGGGCACTGTTGTCGGCATCGGCCTGCGCTTCGGCGGCGAGGCGGCGCAGTTCGCTGCGCTCGTAGGCGAGATTTTCTTCTGCCTGGCGCAGGGCGGTGCGGCCCTTGCGTATGGCCGAGACGGTGCGGAGCCGGTTGAAGAGCGGTATGGAGAGGGTGGCGTAGACGTATTCGCCGGCGTTGTTGCGTATCTGGTCGGCAAAGCGGGTGTAGGCACTGCCGTTCATGTTGCGGTAGAATGTGGTCGACACACCGGCACCGATGGAGAGCGTGGGCAGAAGCGCGCCGCGAGCGGCCCGGAGAGAGTATCGGGCGGCTTCGGCGGCTTCGGCGGCCTGTCTGACGCGGGGATTGAGGTCAGCCATGATATCGGCCATTGGTGCTGTATGTGCGGCGGGCGTGCTGTCGGCCGCCGGTAGGGTATAGTCGATGGTGAGGGTGTCGTCGGCGGGGTAGTTCATGAGACTCTTGAGGGTGAGGAGCGCCTTGGCCGTGAGACTCTGCATGTGTGTCACCTCATAGTCGTCGGCGGCGAGGGTGGCCTGCATCTGTGCCACATCGGCATCGCTCTTCTGTCCCACCTCGGCCATGACCTCGGTCTGGTGGAGCAGGGCGCGGCTTTCCTCGCGCTTGCTCTCGGTCATGGCGACGGCTCCGTGGCAGTACACGAGATCCATGTAGGCCTTGTATACCTTCAGCGCCACGTCGTCTTGGCTGGCTTGCAGGGCGTTGCGTCCGGCGAGGACATTGGCCTTGGCCATGCGCAGTTCGTTGTAGCGTTGCAGTCCGTCGAACACCTTCAGCGAAGCCTCGAGCGCATAACTGTTGTAGAACGTGCTCACATCGGTGTAGGTGTTGGTCTCGGGATTGATGGCGCGGCCGAAATTGAACTGCGCCCCGATGCTTCCGCTCACCGACGGCAGATACTCGCCGATGGCCTGTGTGCGTGCGGCGCGGCAGTCGTCGAGGGCATACCGCCGGGTGGCTACGTCGTGGGCATGGTCGATGGCGTAGCGCATGCACCGCTCCACGGTCCACGGATCGGTGGCGTGGATGTCCAGGGCGAGGGTGAGGAGTGTTGCTATGATGAGGTATCTTTTCATGCTGTTTGCTGTTTCCAGGTGCAAATTTAGGACGAACCTTCCGCCCGTATATGTATGGAAAAGCGAAAAAACCGCGTTTGTATGACAATCATACAGCGGGGTGTATGAAAATCATACAGTATGAAAAACATAGCGTGTCGGAGAAACGTCTTTCGGGCTTTTTCATTACCTTTGGAAGTAGAATAGGAAGTAGAACAAGAATACGATACTGCGCTATGAATACACCATACGGAACCCTACTTGCCGTGGACGACAACCCGGCCATACTCACCGCCCTGAAAATCTGTCTTGGCGGTGTCTTTGCACGGGTTGTCACGCTCGACAATCCCGACGGCCTGCTTGCGGCACTGGCCGGCGAAACGCCCGATGCCGTGCTGCTCGACATGAACTTCTCGCCCGGGGTGAACTCCGGGCAGGACGGCCTCTTCTGGCTCCGCACCGTGAAGAAACGGCATCCCGGTACGCCCGTGGTGCTGATGACGGCCTATGCCGATGTGCAACTGGCCGTGAAAGGACTCAAGAACGGGGCGGCCGACTTTGTCACCAAACCGTGGGACAACGACGACCTTGTGCGGGTGCTCAAGGATGCTATCGACAAAAACCGCGAGGTGCTGCCGCTCGACCGTATCGAGGCCGATCATGTGCAGCGTGCCGTGGAGCAATGCAAGGGCAATGTGAGCCGGGCTGCAGAGATGCTCGGCATCACGCGGCAGACCCTCTATGCGAAGATGAAAAAACACTGATCACCCGCACCATGCACATCTCATCTCCCCTTATCGCTCTCTTGGCCGTCGCCCTGGTAGTCATCCTCGCCTTTGTACTGTGGATGTGGCGCCACCAACGGCTGCTGGCCCGCCGTGCCTGGCTCATGCGCGAGGCCATACGCAACCGTGACTTCACCTTCCGTCTGCCCGTCAGAGGACTGCTTTTCGGCGAGCGGGCCTTGCAGAGCACGCTCAATGAGATGGGTGGCGACATTCAGCGGCTCATCTCACAAAACGAGGTGGAGTCGTGGCAACGGCTCACCCGCGTGCTCACCCATGAGATCATGAACGCCGTTGCACCCATATCCAGCATCAGTCAGGCGTATCTCGGCTTGCCGCAGGTGAAGGGTACGCCCCTTGAGGAGGGTATGCGTGCCATACATGACACCTGTGCGGGACTCTCGGCCTTTGTCGACAGTTACCGCAAGATGACGCAACTGCAGGTGGCCTCGCTCCAAGAGGTAGACCTCGGCGCTTTCGCCGACAGTGTTGCTGCGCTTTGGCCCGATGTGAAGTGGCTTGTAGATGTGCCTGCCGGAGAGACGGTCATGGCCGATGTCAACATGCTGCGGCAGGTGACGGTCAATCTGGTGAAGAATGCTGTCGAGGCCGGTGCCCGCCGTATCCATCTGCGAAAGGAGGCCGGCGCGCCCCGCCTCCTTGTCAGCAACGACGGTGCCCCCATACCGCCCGATGTGGCACAGGAAATCTTCATCCCCTTCTTCACTACCAAGTCCACAGGGTCGGGCATCGGCCTCTCCCTCTCGCGCCAGATGATGGTGGCGCATGGCGGCGACCTGCGTCTTGCCGCCACGCCCGTGGCCGGCTATACCACTACGTTCGTGGTGGAAACGCGAGGGTAGGGAAACTGCCTATTGCAGTCTGAAATTTACCGGAGTTTGGACTTTTACTGCTACGGGATGTCCGTCTTTCCCTCTTGTGACGTGCTGCGATAGCGTACTTTCGCCCTATATTTGGCCTACCCGTTTGTGTATCCGGGAAATTATTGTTAATTTTGAACGAATTATAATATGTGGCGGGTATTGTAAGGTGTTGTAAATGCCGACCGCCAAGAAAAACGACAAGGAGACAGGGGACATGAGTGACGAAACGAAAGACGATATCTTGCTTGAAGGCCAGGAGGCCGAAACCACATCCGATGCACAGGATGCACAGGACGCACAGGACGCGCCGGATGCCGATGCTGCCGACGGGGAACAGCCGACCGCCGATGAAGATGATGCGGCCGACACCCCCGCTACCGCCGAGGGACACAGCGACTACAAGCCGGTCAACCGGTTTGATGCCTCTGCCGTACACCACCTCAGCGGCATGTACCAGAACTGGTTTCTCGACTACGCCTCCTACGTCATCCTCGAGCGTGCCGTCCCCCATATCGGTGACGGACTCAAGCCCGTGCAGCGCCGCATACTCCACTCCATGAAGCGCATGGACGACGGACGCTACAACAAGGTGGCCAATATCGTGGGCCACACCATGCAGTTCCATCCCCACGGCGACGCCTCCATCGGCGACGCCCTCGTGCAGATGGGACAGAAAGACCTGCTCGTAGACTGCCAGGGCAACTGGGGAAACATCCTCACCGGCGACCGTGCCGCCGCCCCCCGATACATCGAGGCCCGCCTCTCCAAGTTTGCCCTCGACGTGGTGTTCAATCCCAAGACCACCGAGTGGCAACTCTCCTACGACGGACGCAACAAGGAGCCCATCACCCTTCCCGCCAAGTTTCCGCTATTGCTGGCCCAGGGCGCGGAAGGCATCGCCGTGGGTCTGAGTTCGAAAATCCTTCCCCACAACCTCGGTGAGATATGTGATGCCGCCATACACTATCTCCGCGGCGAGGAGTTCCATCTCTACCCCGACTTCCCCACTGGCGGAAGCATCGACGTGAGCAAGTACAATGACGGACAGCGCGGCGGCGTGCTCAAGGTCAGGGCCAAGATAGAGAAACTCGACCAGAAGACCATCGTCATCCGCGAGATACCCTTCAGCAAGACCACCACCACCCTCATCGACTCCATACTGCGGGCCATCGACAAGGGCAAGATCAAGGCCAAGAAGGTAGACGACAATACCGCCGCCGAAGTGGAGATACAAGTACACCTCGCTCCCGGCGTCTCCTCCGACAAGACCATCGACGCGCTCTACGCCTTCTCCGACTGCGAGATCAACATCTCGCCCAACTGCTGCGTCATCGAGGACAACAAGCCCTGCTTCCTCACCGTCAGCGACGTGCTGCGCCACTCCGTCGACACCACGATGGGCCTCCTCCGCAAGGAACTCGAGATACGCCGCGGCGAACTTGAGGAGCAACTCTTCTTCTCGTCGCTCGAGCGTATCTTCATCGAGGAGCGCATCTACAAGGAGCGCAAGTTTGAGCAGAGCCAGTCGCAGGATGAGGCCGTCGCCTTCATCAGCATGAAACTCGAGCCGTTCCGCCAGCAGATATTCCAGGTGACACTGCCCGCCAGGGACGGCGACATCGCGCCGCGCACGGTGGAGTACGCCTTCCACCGCGACATCACCCGCGATGACATCCTCCGTCTGCTCGAGATCAAGATGCAGCGCATACTGAAGTACAACAAGGACAAGGCCGACGAACTCATCGCCCGCATCAAGGCCGAGATCGCCGATATCGACAACGACCTCGCCCACATGACCGACGTGACCATACGCTGGTATACCTTCATCCGCGACAAGTACGCCCACGAGCATCCCCGCCGTACCGAGATACGCAGTTTCGATACCATCGAGGCCACCAAGGTCGTCGAGGCCAACCAGAAACTCTACATCAACCGCCAGGAAGGGTTTGTCGGCACGGGACTCAAGAAGGACGAGTTTGTCTGCAACTGCTCCGACATCGACGATATCATCGTCTTCTACAAGGACGGCAAGTACAAGGTGGTGCGTGTGGCCGACAAGATATTCGTCGGCAAGAACGTGCTCCATGTGCAGGTGTTCAAGAAAAACGACCGCCGCACCATCTACAACGTGGTCTACCGCGACGGCAAGAACGGTCCGGCCTACATCAAGCGCTTCAACGTGACCACCGCCACCCGCGACCGCGAGTACGACTGCACCCAAGGCCTGCCCGGCAGCCGCATACTCTACTTCACGGCCAATCCCAACGGCGAGGCCGAGGTCATCAAGGTGACCCTCGAGGCCAACCCGCGACTGAAAAAGATATTCATCGACCGCGACTTCTCCGAGGTGCTCATCAAGGGGCGTGCCTCCAAGGGCAACCTCGTCACCCGCAACCCCATACACCGCATCAGTCTCAAAAGCCGCGGACACTCCACCCTCGGCGGACGAAAGGTATGGTTTGATGCCGATGTCAACCGGCTCAACTACGACGAGCACGGACGTCTGCTCGGCGAGTTTGGCGAGGACGACCACATCCTTGTCGTGCTCGAGGGCGGCGAGTTCTACATCACCGACTACGATGCCAACAACCACTACGAGGACAATATTCAGATCATCGAGAAGTGGAACCCCGACAAGATATGGTCGGCTGTCGTCTTCGATGCCGACAACAACGGCTATCCCTACATCAAACGCTTTCTCATGGAGGCTACCAAGCGCCACCAGTCTTTCCTGGGCGACAATGCCGACAGTCGGGTGGCCCTGCTCACCGACCAGCCTTATCCGCGCCTGCAGGTAGATTTCACCCCCGTGGCCGCTCCCGACGGCACCGTCACCCAGCGTGCCCCGATGGAGGTCGACATGGAGGAGTTTGTCGGAGTCAAAGGTTTCAAGGCCAAGGGCAAGCGTATCTGCACTTGGGAGGTAGACCGCGTGTCGCTGCTCGAACCGACCCGTTTCCCCGAACCCGAGCCCGAACCGGAACCTGCTCCCGAGAACACCGAACCGGAAGAAAATCTCGATCCCGATGCCGGAAAAAGCCAGCAACGGATCATCGACGAGATGACCGGACAACTCAATCTCTTTGACGATGAAATCATGTAGTATTCTCCTCCTGCTGCTACTTGCCCCCATAGGCATGAGGGCACAGTGCGCCGCCGACACCGTCGTGTCCGACAAGGTCATCACCAATGCCCGGATGATAGCCGTCGGTGCCACCAACATACTCGACACCTATCTCTCGCCCGAGAAGTACCGCGGCACGTCAGTGCGCTACATCTCGCATACCACGCGCGAAAAGGACGGCAGTCCCTGGGTACGCACGATAGAGCATGAGGGCGAGTTTGCCTACGCCGACAACCGTGCCGGAGAGGGCGGCGAGATGGCGGGTGCCTACACCTTCCGCTACGGCGTGCACTACCGCTGGTCGCTCCTGGACGACCGCCTGCATCTGCGCGGCGGACTCCTCGGGGCCGTACGTCTCGGATTTCTCTACAATGTGCGGGGCAGCAACAATCCCGCCCAACTGCAGGCCGCGCTCCACGTCGACCCTTCCTTTGCGGCCGACTACCGTTTTCCGCTCTTCGGCATCCCCTTCACCGCACGCTATGAGGCCAGCGCCCCGATGGTCGGGCTGATGTTCAGTCCACACTACGGCCAGTCGTACTACGAGATCTTCTCGCGCGGCAACTACGACCGCAATGTCGTCGTGACCACCGTCGGTTCTGCACCGTCGCTCCGGCAAAGCCTCTCGCTCGACTTCCCGCTGCTCCGCCTCACTTGGCGCATAGGTTATCTGTGCGACATCAACCAGGCCAAGGTCAACCAGCTCAAGTCGCACTCCTACACCCACGCCTTCATGATCGGTGTGGTGAAGCGCTTCAAACTTGTCAAGATACGCCCATGAAAAGATACCTGTCCTTTTTGCTCCTCATCGCCGCGCTGTTTCCAACGCTCGCATCGTGTGTCGACGAAGAGGAATATGCCAACGACCCGCAGGGCAATTTCGAGGCCCTGTGGCGGGCCGTCGACCAGCACTACTGTTTCTTCGACTACAAGCGCGAAGCCTTCGGGCTCGACTGGGACGAGGTGCACGACCGCTACGCCGCACAGATAGACAGCCGTATGTCCGACGCGCAACTCTTTGAGGTGCTCGGCAATATGCTCGGCGAACTGCGTGACGGCCATGTCAACCTCTATTCGCGTTGGGATGTGGCACGCAACTGGTCGTGGAAGGAGGACTACCCCGCCAACTACTCCGACACGCTCGTCTCGCGACGTTATCTCGGCACCGACTACCGTATCGCCACCGGACTCAAATACCGCATACTCGACGACAACACGGGCTACATACGCTGCGCCTCCTTTGAGAGTGCCATGGGTGCGGGCAATCTCGACGAGATCATGCTCTACCTCGCCCCCTGCACCGGACTCATCATCGACGTGCGCGACAACGGCGGCGGCATGCTCACCTCGGCAGAGGAACTGGCGGCACGGTTTACCAACACCGAACTGCTCGTGGGCTACATGCAGCACAAGACCGGTACGGCCCGCAACGCTTTCTCTGACATGGAGGAGCAACGGCTCAAGCCCGCCAAGGGCATGCGCTGGCAAAAAAAGGCCGTCGTACTGACCAACCGGGCCGTGTATAGCGCCGCCAACGAGTTTGTCAAGTACATGCACTGCTGTCCCAACGTCACCGTCATCGGCGACCGTACAGGCGGCGGAGCCGGCATGCCCTTCTCCTCCGAACTGCCCGTCGGCTGGAGCGTGCGCTTCTCAGCCTGCCCGATGTACGACCGCGACCGCGTCAGCACCGAGCAGGGCATCGCTCCCGACCGCTCCGTCTCCCTCTCGGCCGATGACCTCCAGCGCGGCGAAGACTCCATCATAGAGTATGCCCGCCGATATCTGCGCGGAGAGGAACGGTGATGATTTTGAATACCCAACGGGATTCGCCGGTTGCGGTATTTTTGCCGGATACCAATAATCAAAAAATAAAAAAGCCGAAAACATATTTCCTGTGCTTTCGGTTTTTTTCAATTGGTCGCTTTTGGCGATATGACGAGTGTTTTTCTACAGTACGGTAATCGTCTCTGTAATGGTAACGGTATGCTTGGGCTTGTCCTTCTGTGTTACAGACATTACCTCTTCGGAAACTATTTTTTCGATAGCATCAAGACAATAGCAGTCTACGGATTTGTATTGTACCTGTTCTGTCTTCTTTTCATAGTATATTGACTTTCCGAGAATTTTGAATGAATTTTGCTTGGCACGTTCCGTTACGTCAAATGTAATGACATGGTCATCTGAAGAGCGCGAAATAGGCCACGAGTATGCTTTGTCTATCATATCGGCTTTCATCTTTTTGGAATTGAGCAAAATACTAATTGGTTGATGCGTGACATTAGGAAAAATCCACAGTTGGTCTTTCTCGTTATCGCATAGCGTGATTTTCTCAGAGGACAAAACCTTCCGCTTGATAACCAACTTGTTGTTCTTCTCTGTAATCTGGTATTCCACCTTACTCTTGCTGCAGAATACATCTTTGCCGTCATGGTTTTGTATGGTCTGCTCCTCGGTGTAGATTTTTATTCCGCCAGTGCTATCCTTGTTGCAGAGTGTGAGATATTGCGAAGCCGGAATGCGGTCTGTGGAAGTTACTTGTCCGTAAATATTTGTATAGAGGCCTATTGCAAACATACAGGCAATAATGGCTCTTTTGCTAAAAAATCTGTTCATAGTCATATATTTCGTTGGATTATGCGGAAAAAAGCAAGAGGCATACGTATATGCCTAAGATAGAGAGAATTTTCTTCATAAAAATGCGTTTTTAATGATTAGATGATAAAAATGAATTGCCGTATTGTCGGCGAATTTTTTGTTTTTTTTGATATATATATATTCTGTCCTTTTGTTATTTTTTTTACTGTTTTTATAACGTGTTGTCAAAATTATAGAAATGTTCGCTTACAACAAAACCATTTATCTGCTTTTTAATGTTTTTTAAACTACAATGATGTCGGGAAAATCTCATACTTCGCTGTACATAAAACCCATGGTTACGATTCCTGAACACCCTACCTTTCATCCCGCCTCTACAATTCTCACGAAAAAGGTAGGTGTATCAATGGCGTTTCCGATATTTTTGCTAAATTTGCCATTGTTGGCAAAGCGTAAGAACACTAAGGAGACAATCGATTATGGAACGATACTACGACAAGTACATCAGGTTTGACTGGGCGATGAAACGTCTGCTCCGCAACAAGACCAACCATGCCGTGCTGGAAGGGTTGCTGTATTCGCTGATGGGCAGAAAGATGACCATCAAGCGCTTCTTGGAGAGCGAGGGCAACCAGGAGGACTTTCTCGACAAGTACAACCGTGTTGACATGCTGGCCGAGGATGAGGACGGTGAATTGATCATCATCGAAATCCAGAACAGCCATGAGATCACATATTTCCACCGCATGCTTTATGGCGTGTCAAAGGCCATCACCGAGTATATCGACAAGGGCGACTCTTATGAGCGGGTGCGGAAGGTGTATTCCGTCAACATCGTCTATTTCGAGTTGGGTCAAGGCAAGGACTATGTCTATCATGGCAAGACCGAATTCAAGGGCCTGCACGAACCGCACGACCTTCTGAAACTCTCGGCCCGCCAAAGTGAGAAGTTTCTGGGCATAAAGGAAGCGGATGTGGAGAAGCGTGAAGATGCCGGCGGTCTGTTCCCCGAGTATTATATCCTTCGGGTGAACGATTTCGACAAGGTGGCCACTACTCCGCTTGACGAGTGGATTGAGTTCTTGAAGACCGGAAGGATCAAGGACAACACCCAAACCGCAGGACTCACCGAGGCCCGCGAGCAACTCCGTGTAGACTCCCTGCCCGACCGGGACCGTAGGGTGTATGACCGCTATATGGAGTCGGTCCGCCACATGCGCAGCCTCTTCGATACAAGCCACGACGACGGTTATTGTGAAGGCAGAGCCGATGGAAGAATGGAAGGCATTATTGAAGGTCGTGCAGAAGGTCGCGCGGAAGGTAAAGAAGAAGGCCGGACGGAGCGCTCTATGGAAATAGCAAGGCAGTTGAAGGCAATGGGAATGTCTGACAGTCAGATTGCCCAGGCTACGGGATTGTCCTTGTCTGCTATTTCAGAAATTTGATTTTTTATTATTGGTGTCCGGTAAAAATATCGCAACTTGCGAGTCCCGTAGGGACGACAGAC
>CAVFEZ010000062.1:0-15467 GCA_963621665.1 Akkermansia muciniphila
AAATAGCCTTTTCTTATATTTAAAATGTGGAGTATGGCGCATAATCCGGATATTTATGGCTAACTTTGCATTTCCTTACAGACCATGCTCTTATGCAAGACTACCGCCGATTGGCAGTGACCGGGCAGCGGGCGATGGCCGGCAAGGATTGTATTACGGAAACATAAAGAATTGTAAATGGACAAGAAATTCCTGTGGGGTATTCTGCCTGCCCTCTTTTTTGCAGGCTCAATGACCTCATGCAGTGACGAGAATGACACCCCCTCCGGCGACAGTCTGCTGGCAGGGACATTCACCAACAAACTTTCGGCCGGGACGGCCGCCAATCTGAAACTTACTTACGAGGGCGACACGCTTATCGGCAAGGAAGTGCGCCTCTCCACCGAGAACGGAGTGTCTACGCTCCGTCTCAAGGGTGTCCTGCCCGGCGACTCCTGTACGACGGTCAGCGGAGTGTCGCTCGTGGCCGGTGATGGCGGGTACACCTTCAGCGGTTCGGGTACGGCATCCAACGTGTCGACCACCTTCAACTACACGGGTACGGTGACCACCGACGGACAGATGACCCTCTCGCTCACCAACGTGCATGTGCCGCAAGGCAGCCTTGGTCAACTGGGTACGCTCTCTTTGCCGCTGTTCAACGGTCAGGTGGGCGAGTATACGACGGAGACCATCGACGGTCGGACGGTCGGTGTCACTTCCTTCAAGGCACCCATATACTACAAGATGGTCACCAAACATCCCGATGAGACCAATGTCGTGCAGTTGGCCTATGTGATGATGCTCGGTACGGTGCTCAACAATGTTGTCACCAGTACCCTCGACGATGTGACCTTCTCTCCCGACGGCAACATCACCGCCATGTACAAGAGTCTGAATGACACCATCGGTTTCCAGCAACTCATGAACTATGCCGGACTGCCCCATCCCGACCGATCCGAGTTTGCCGCTTCGCCGCGCAATCTGGCCATGTACTACTTCTCCGGTGCCAACACGATGTATGTCGTGCCCAATGTCGACCAGATCACCGCACAGGTGCAGGCCGACCGTACCCGCGCCCTGGGAAACAATCCCACGGCCGAGAAGATGGCCAATATCGCAGCCGTGCTTACCAAGATTACCACTACGGGACTCCGCATGACGGTCACCGAAAATCCCTACCGCACGGCCGGACTTTACAACGGTGGCAGTGACTACGTCCGCTATGAGGGCGACTATGTAGCCTATGCCGACCTTACCGACCTCAAGTCGCTCATGGAAGTGTTCGACGTGCTGCGTGCACTCTTGCCCGAGGACGTGCAGAAGGAAGATATCTTCGAACTGCTCGAGAAGAAGGGTGTGACACTCCCGGCTGAAGTGGAGGAGTACATGCCCATGATCAAGGCTCTTGTGCCCGACACCACCGTAGGCGGCATACTTACGCTGCTGGAGTCTAACCTCAATGATTTCGAAACACTGCAATTGGGATTCTATCTCAAGGCAGGTCTGTAAAAAAACAAAATAAAACAGTGGGCCGTTTTTCATAGACCCACCTCAAGAATAAACGATGAAAAGATCAATATTATTCCTCCTTTTCTGTGTGCTTGCCGTATGTGCAGAGGCACAGATACTGAAGGGGCACGTCTACGATGCCGCCGACAACCAACCGCTCGTCGGCGTGAACATCAGTTTCAAGTCGGGACAGACCGCCGCCGTGACCAATATCGACGGTGCCTACGAGGTGAAATTGCCTTCGGGCGGTTCCGACCTTGTCTTCTCCTATGTGGGCTACAAAAGTTACACGCTCGCTGTCGTTGTCGACAAGCGCGAAGTGCAGGAACAGGACATCTACATGAAGGTGAGCGAACATCTCATGCAGGATGTCGTGGTGACCGCCGGAAAATTCTCGCAGAAACTGAGCGATGTCACCGTATCTATGGACTTGCTCAAGAGTGCTGACCTCGCGCGTCAGGCACCGACCGACCTCTCGGCTTCGCTGAAGACCCTTCCCGGTGTCGACATCGTAGACAAGCAGCCCAGCATCCGCGGCGGAGGCGGCTGGACATTCGGCGTAGGTTCGCGTGCGCTCATCCTCATCGACGGACTGAGCGTGCTCGCCCCGCAGACGGGTGACATCAACTGGAACAACGTTCCGCTGCAGAACGTGGAGCAGGTGGAGATTATGAAGGGTGCCTCGTCTGTACTCTACGGATCGTCGGCCCTCAACGGTATCATCAACGTGCGCACGGCCCGTCCCGACCTCACCCCCCGCACGCATATCGCCTCCTATGTCGGCATCTACAATGACTACGCCAACGACTCCTACCGCTACTACGACAAGAATTTCTGGAAGGACGACAAGTTCCCGGTAAAACCGCTCCTGCGCAACAGTCTCTACAACGGCATCCGCAACCCGATATACGAGGGCTGGGAGTTTCTGCACTCGCGCCGTATCGGCAACTATGACGTGACGGCCGGACTCAATCTCATGACTGATGAGGGCTACCGCGAGCAGAACTTCAACAAGCGTTTCAACCTCAGCGGCAAACTGACCTACCACCAGCCCAACATGCACGGACGCTACCTCACCTACGGTACCGGACTCGACTTCAACAGCAACAAGTACGGTGACTTCATCTTCTGGCGCTCTGCCGCCGAGCCGCTCCGTCCTTCTGCCTATGCCAATATGGGACGTGAGGAGAACACCATCCGTCTGAGCCCCTTCCTCAACTACAACGACCCTGACCGCGGCATAAGCCATCAGATACGCGCCTACTACTATTTCAGCAACGGACAGATTGTGGAGGCCAGCGCCGAAAAGAGCATCTCCGACATCCTCGGCAACATGGGCACCGACGCCAACACGCTGATGAACATGAGCAAGGGCGATCTGAGCAACGTGCTTTCGCCGCTCATGCAGCCCCTTATGCAGGGCGGACTTGAGGCCATCCTGCGCGGCGACTTCACCAATCCCATCCTCAACGATGTGGTCAACGGCGGCCGCACTGCCCTCCACTCGCTCTTCCCCAATGCCAAGACGAGCGACTACAACGACCTTATCGCCTGGACGATGAATCACGGATTGCCGGCCAATCTCCTCCAGTCTGTCCTGAACGGCCAAATGCCGTCCAACCTCACCGAGTGGCTGGCCGGTGCTATCAACTCCGACCGCTTGACCAAGGACTATCCGCTCGACAAAATCAACAACTGGTACGTCGACTATCAGTTTGGCAAGCAGTGGAAGAACGGCGCCCATATCACCGCCGGACTGACCTACCAGCACCTGCGCTTCAGATCAGGATACATGGAGTATCAGCACAGTCTCGACCCCGCCACCAACTATATCTTCCAGAGCGACAACGCTTCGCTCTACATGCAGTACGACCAGAAGTTCTTCAATCGGTTGAGCGTGTCGGCCGGCGTGCGTGCCGAATACTATCGCGTCGACGACCACTACCGTGAGGCCGAGACCCGAATCTTTGGCAAGAAGGTGCCCTTCCGTCCCGTCTTCCGTGCCGGACTCAACTACGAACTGGCCCCCTACAGTTTTCTCCGTGCAAGTTTCGGACAGGGTTACCGCTATCCGTCGATCACCGAGAAATTCCTCGTGCGCAATATCGGCGGTGCCAGCCTCTTCCCCAATACCGACCTCAAGGCCGAGAGCGGATTCAATGCCGAGGTGGGCTTCAAGCAGGGATACAAGATCGGACCGGTCATGGGATTCCTCGATGTGGCCGGATTCTTCACGCAGTACCGCGATATGATCGAGTTCAATATCGGTATGTTCAACAGTTCGACCAACAAGATGATCAACAGTATCGACGATGTCGTGTCGATGCTGGCCAACGGACAGAGTCTCGCCGTCGGTGCCCAGTTCCACAATGTGAGCAAGGCGCAGATCTACGGTGTGGAGATCAGTGCCAACGGACAGTGTGCCTTCAATCCCAACACCAAACTCTTCTTCAATATCGGCTATACCTTCTCCGATCCCATCGATGCCGACTACAAGGCCAACAACGAGCGCGAGGCCGCCTATACCGACCCGCTGCAGATGAAGGGCAAGTCGAACACGTCGAAGTACCTCAAGTACCGTTCGAAGCATACGTTCAAGACCTCGCTCGACTTCCAGTGGAAGCGTATCAGCGTGGGGGCCAATGTCAACTGGCGCAGCCGTATCCTGGCCGTCGACTATCTGATGCTTGACGAGCGTGAGCAAAACCCCGACCAGTTCAATCTGATGCAGATTGTCCGCGGCATCGTGCTCGGCGACTGCGGTGACCAGACCCTCGCCGGCTACTGGAAGAAGAACAATACCGACAAGGCTACCTTCGACGTGCGTGTCGGCATCAAGGTGACCAACAGCGTGGGTTTCCAGTTCCAGATGCTCAACATCACCAATACCGAGGTGATGAACCGCCCCATGTCGCTTGAGGCTCCCCGCACCTTCGTGGCCAAACTCAATATCGACCTCTAATTTAGAGCACCTGTTATAGCACCTAAAAAACGGGTGCGACATAACATCTATTGGTTATGTCGCACCCGTTTTTTATATCGTCACAAAGGACGGAAAAATTCATTTCCCGAGATATTTGGCACGAAGGTAGGTGATGAATCTCTCCCGGTAACTGTCGCCGATGGGCAATGTATCGTCGGTGATTGTCCGCACACGGCTCTTGTTCACCTCGGCTATCCTCTTCAGATTGACGATATAGGAACGGTGTATGCGCATGAAACTTGGCGGAAGCCTCTCCTCTATGCGCTTCATGCTGAGCAGTACCATCAGCGGTTTCTGGTCGCGGAGGTGTATCTTGAGGTATTCGCTTTGGCTCTCGATATAGATAATGTCGGCGATGTCGACGCGTACGACGCGGTGTTCGGTCTTGAAGAAGATGAAGTCGTCGAAATTGCGGAGAATCAGCGTCGGCAGATGGTTGAAGATGAAGTGGCGGCGTTTCACCTTTTCGGCGGCCGCCTTGACATCCTCGAAGGTGTAGGGCTTGAGCAGGAAGTCGGCCGCATTGACCTTGTAGCCGGCGATGGCATACTCGGGATGTGCGGTGACGAACACCACGATGGGGGTGGAGTCGAGCGACTTGACGAAGTCGATGCCGTTGACATCGGGGATGTCGATGGCCATAAAGATGGCATCGATGACCTCGTCGCGCAGATGTTTCCGGGCTTCATCTGCCGTGCGGCACGCGGCCGCGAGATGCAGGTACGGTATCTTGTTGATGTGGCTGACGAGCAGGTCAAGATATGCAGGGTCATCGTCGATGGCGAGGCAGTGGATGGTCATAAGATGTAGTTGTTTTGTGAAGTGTAATGGTTGTCCGAGTTTGTTTCAAAAAAAAGAGAAAAATGGTGGAAATCTCCGTATTTAGAGAAACATTTGCAAATATAATAATAATTTATATAAAATATGCTTTTTGGCCTGCGTTTTTTCTTTTTTCGGATGGCGATTGAATTGTAAAGTAGTATGGAGTATATTCTGTTTCTTTTCTTTTTCTGATGCCGGGAGTGCGCGAAATCGTAAATAATATGGTAAATTTGCAGTTGTGGCAGGCCCTGCCGCCGCATACCCTCATTCTCTGTGTGGAATGGGGGGAAAAGTACACCGATGAAAAAACGACCAAAGAAACATACGATGAGAAAAATGACAATACCCCTTCCCGTGAAACACAAATTTCTGTCCGCGCTTGCCTTTCTTGTCTGCACCCTTCCTCTCTCGGCGCAGACCGACCGCTTGCTTGGCGGAGACATCTCATTGCTGCCCACCTATGAGCAGCGGGGTACCCAGTACCGTACCGCCAAGGGTAAGGCCAAACCCTTGCTCACGCTCGCAAAAAAGGAGAAATGGAATGCCGCCCGCGTGCGCCTCTTTGTCCATCCCGAATACGCTTCCGACGACCACAAGGACGAGGGCGTATGCCAGGATCTTGACTATATCACCCCGCTTTGTCGCCGTATCAAGAAAGCCGGCATGAACCTCATGCTCGATTTCCACTACTCCGATACCTGGGCCGATCCCGGCAAGCAGTTTACCCCTAAGGCATGGGCCGCCTGTACACCTGCCCTGTTGGCTGACTCTGTCTATGCCCATACACGCCACGCCCTGCGTCATCTCAAAGCCCGCGGTGCCACGCCCGACCTCATACAGGTAGGCAACGAGATCACCTTCGGCATGCTGTGGCCAACGGCCAAGACCGATCCCTGCGATGATGCCAACTGGGATACGCTTGCCAC
This sequence comes from Akkermansia muciniphila, assembly GCA_963621665.1. GTDB lineage: Bacteria > Bacteroidota > Bacteroidia > Bacteroidales > Bacteroidaceae > Prevotella. The sequence continues at coordinate 6,223 of CAVFEZ010000062.1, forward strand.
CATGCTCAAGAGCGGTGTGCGGGCTTGCCGTGAGGAGTGTCCCGAGGCACGCATCATCATCCACACCGAGCACGCCGCCGACTGGCAGGCCACCAAGGGCTACTACGACCGTCTGGTGCGCTATGGTGTAGACTACGACATCATCGGTCTGTCGTACTATCCCATGTGGCACTCCGACATCCCCAATCTGAGCCGCACGCTCGACTCGCTCGAGACCCGTTATCCCGACAAAGGCATCATGATTGTGGAGACCGCCTTCTACTATTCGCGCGAGAACGACCATTGGGCCAAGTCGCCCGACGAGTTTTCCGACCTCTACCCCCTCACGCCCGAAGGACAGGCGCTGTTCACCCGCGAACTCGTCGATATGCTCTCCCGTCATCCCCGTGTCACCGGTCTGTACTGGTGGTTCCCCGAGGAGAACGAGAGCGGGCAGAAGGTCATCGGCAGTTGGATCAACCGGGGGCTCTTCGACAACCATACAGGTTGCGCATTGCCCGCTATGGAGGAGTTTGCAAAGTTCAGAAAAAAATAGAATAACAATATTGTGTGGACATTTGGAGAACACACAATAAAGACACGTCTACAATCAAAAAAGAATGAAAAAAATACTGATATCCACTCTCGCCCTCGCTGCTGCAACAGGTCTCTTTGCCCAGCAGCGTAGCGTACGTGAACTGACCGTATGGCAGTTTTCCCGCGACAGCATCAACTATACGGCCGTGACGGTGCCCCACGACTGGGCCATCAACGGACCGTTTGACAAGAAGTACGACCTGCAGTACGTAGCCATCGAGCAGAACGGCGAGACTGAGAAGACCGAAAAGTCGGGCCGCTCGGGAGCCCTTCCGTGGATCGGACGCGGTTTTTACCGCACCACGGTCGATATGAAAACACTGCCCGCCACGGCCCAGCTCTGTTTCGACGGAGCCATGTCCGAGCCGCACGTCTATGTCAATGGCCGTCTGGCCGGTTACTGGGCCTATGGCTACAATGCCTTCCGGGTAGATGTGAGGCCCTACCTCCGCAAGGGAGCCAATACCATCAGCGTGAGTCTGAACAACCGCGAGGAGTCGTCGCGCTGGTATCCCGGCGGCGGTCTGTTCCGCTCCGTCAATCTCGTCACCACTGCCGACAAGGCCAGTCTTGACACCTGGGGCTGCTACTTCCGTACCGACTCCGTCAGCGGACGGCGGGCCTATGTGTCGCTCAACACGCAGGTGCGCTCCGCTGGAAAGGGGCTCACCGTAGAGCGGGCGCTCCGTGATGCTGAAGGACGGGTGGTCGCCAGCGACCGTTCGTCCGCATTTGATGCCGACGGCAATGCCGCTGCCACGCTACAGATACCCGATGCCCGCCTGTGGTCGCCCGAAACCCCGTATCTCTATACGCTCGAGACCCGTCTTTTTCGCGGCAACCGTCTGGTCGACCGGACGGCCAGCCGTGTCGGCATACGTACCGTGAGCGTTTCGCGCGACGGCGGCTTCCGGCTCAACGGCGTTTCGCGCAAGTTGCAGGGCGTCTGTCTGCACCACGACCTCGGTCCGCTCGGTGCAGCCGAAAACAAGGCCGCCTTCATCCGGCAGATACGCATGATGAAGGAGATGGGTGCCGACGCCATCCGTACGGCCCACAATATGCCCTCGTCGATGGAGATGGCCGTGTGCGACTCTATGGGCATGATGGTCATGGCCGAGAGTTTCGACATGTGGATCTATCCCAAGTGCAAGAACGGCTACGCCCGCTTCTTCTCCGACTGGGCCGACCGCGACATCACCAACCTTGTGCTCAACCACCGCAACCATCCTTCCATCGTGATGTGGAGTATCGGCAACGAGATACCCGAGCAGTGGAGCGAGGAGGGCCGACAGATTGCTGTCCGTCTGCAGGACATCTGCCACCGGCTCGACCCCACCCGTCCTGTCACCCAGGGTATGGACCGTGCCGAGGATGCCCTCAAGTCGGGTTTTGCACAGGTGATGGATGTGCCGGGCTTCAACTACCGTGTATACAAGTACGACAACAATATCCGTCAACTGCCGCAAGGATTCCTGCTCGGTTCGGAGACCGCCTCTACGGTCAGCTCGCGCGGCGTGTACAAGTTCCCGGTCGAGGCGAGCGACTCACGGGTCTACCCCGACGGTCAGTGCTCGAGTTATGACACGGAATATTGTCCGTGGAGCAATCTTCCCGACGATGACTGGGCCATGCAGGACGACCGGGCCTATACCATCGGCGAGTTTGTATGGACCGGATTCGACTATTTGGGCGAACCGTCGCCCTACGATGAATATTGGCCCTCGCGGTCGAGCTATTTCGGCATCTGCGACCTTGCCGGACTGCCTAAAGACCGCTACTGGCTCTACCGCTCGCACTGGCGCAAGGACTCGCCCACACTCCATCTGCTGCCCCACTGGACATGGCCGGGACGCGAGGGAGAGGTCACGCCCGTGTATTGCTATACGAATTGGCCGTCGGCCGAGCTGTTTGTCAACGGCATCAGCCAGGGCCGTATCACCAAGAGCGACACCGCACGGCTCGACCGCTACCGCCTGCGCTGGAACGACGTGAAGTACGCCCCCGGCGAACTGCGTGTCGTGGCCTACGATGCCGACGGACATGCCGTCGGTTCAAAGACCGTACGCACGGCCGGCGCTCCGGCACGCATCGTGCTTGAGGCCGACCGCAGCACCATCTCGGCTACGGGACACGACCTGAGTTTTGTCACCGTGTCGCTGGTCGACAAGGACGGCAACCCGTGTCCGGCGGCTACCGACATGATGTCGTTTGAGGTCACGGGGGCGGGTGCGTTCCGCGCCGCATGCAATGGTGACGCCACGTCGCTCATACCGTTCTGTTCCCGGAAGATGCCCCTTTTCAGCGGCCAGCTCGTTGTGGTCGTGGAAGGTACGTCGCCCGGCACAGCCACGCTCACCGTCACCGCTCCCGGTCTTCCCGCCGCCACGCTGCCCGTCACGGTAGAGTAGGATAGCCATTTGCGTTTTGTACAAGGCCTTTGTACGGTTGCTACAAAGGCCTTGTAGCGTTCATACAAAGGCCTTGTAGCGTCCGTACAAGGCCTTTGTAGTCTTCGTACAAGGCCCTTTGTACGATTTCACGGTGTCCCGATGCGTTTTCCGTGCCGCCCGGAACGCAAAAAAAGCGTGCCCCGCATACGTTTCCATCCGGTGATGGCGTATGCGGGGCACGCTTTTTCTGTCGGGGACTTCGGACTATCGCACGAGCACCTTTGTGGTGCTGCCGTCGGCGCGGCGCACGATATTGATGCCTTTGACGGGGCCGTTGAGCCGCTGTCCGGAGACAGAGTAGCGGACGGTGGGGGCCGTCTGCCGGCCGTCGGACACGACGGAGGCGATGCCGGTGGGGTCGGTGTACACCATGTGGACATTGATGGTGGGGCCCTCGGCCTTTATCTTGTTGTAGACATACGTCTCGGTGAGGTCGTCGTACTCGCGCTCTACGGTCATCAGTTGCAGGGTCAGGTTCCAGGTGGCGTAGTCGGTCGGCATCCATTCGGCGGCGATGGTCGTGTTGTCGACGGGGCGCAGCGCTCCCCTGGAGGAGTAGAATGTGCCGGGTGTGGTGGACATGACACAGTTGCCGAAGGAGCATATCTGGAAGTTGCCGTTGGGCAGATTGTCGGCCGTCACCTTGATGCAGCCGCCGTCGGTGGTCTCCTTGGTGGCCTTCACGCCTACGGGGACGGACATGTATAGGTCGAACCCGGTGCTTTCCAACTGGTCGACGGTGATGGTGCTGCCGTCGGCGATGATGTTGCCCTCGTTGTCTACAAACTCGAAGGTGTGGTCTACCTGTGCCTGCATGCCTACGGGGAGGAGCAGGAGCGACAGGAGAAGGTAGTAAACTTTTCTCATGTGTGTATGTTTTTTTTGGTTGTTTGTCGTATGCTAAAAAAACAAGGACCTCCGCACGCATCCGTCTCGGATGCGCCACGGGAGCCCTTGTCTCCTTAGTCATTTATATGCTGGTTACTGATTCGCTTTGGGAGTGCATGGCCGTTACTTGTTTACCATCACCTTGCGTACGGTGCCGTCGCTCATCTTGACGATGTTGAGGCCGCGCTGCGGTGCCGATACCATCTGTCCGGCGGTGTTGTAGCGGGCTACTACTTTGGCGGTGGAACCTGCGATATTGCCTGCGGTGATGCTGGTCGGGGTTGACTTGCCGTCCTCGAGGTTGACAAGGATGTAGTCGGAGATGTCAGACTCGGCGTAGTGGGTGCCTTCTGTGCGGGTGGCGGTCACGGCGTAGGCGTACTCGTCGAAATCATAGTCGTAGAGGTTGGAGAAGGTGGTGGAGGTGTTCTCCTTGCCCTCAACGGTGGTGGAACCCAACCAGGAGTAGATGTGGTCGCCAGCCTTGAGGTTCTGGCTCACCTTGATGTAGTCGATCATGAAGGTGTTGTCGGCGGTAAATCTCATCTTGTAGGCAGAACCGCTCTCGGGTATGACGTACGAACCGTCGATTGTGCCGTTCTCGTCGAACGCGATGTAGTAGGTCTGGTTGGCCGTCTTGACCGTGAGGTTGTCGCCGGCAGTGCCGACAGCCTTGATGGAGAGGGTGAATACGGAGTCGTTGGCAAGGTAGAGGGCCGGGGTGATCACGCTGCCGCTGGTGTAGTAGTCGTTGACAGCCCCCATCCAGCCCTGCGCTACGGCGTAGTTGGAAGCCGTCCATCCGGGCAGTTTGGTGTAGTCGTCAAGGCTCTTGTAGCCGTTGCCGCCCAGAGGGTCGGGATCGGCGGGGTCGGTGGTTTCGGTGACACTGGCGTCGACACCGGAGAAGTCTTCCTCAATGATGGCGTACGTACCGTCTTCCTTGGCGGTCGTGAGGCCGAAGTTGTCTACGCGGTAGCCGGTAGCCTTGACAGAGGGTTCCCAGTTGGCGGTGTAACTGCCGCGGCTGTCGATGTCGGTGGCAGGGTCAGCGATGGGTGCTGCCACACCGAAGGCGAGGTTGAGCGGGTATTCGGAGTAGAGTGAGTTGTAGTGCGACTGTATGCCGAAGTAATAGTCGGCGTCAGCCTCAAGGCCGTCGGCGAAGGTATAGGAGTCCTTCTTTGTGTCGTCGTAGTAGTAGCCGTACTGCTCGTTGACGCCGACGGGAGTAAGTTCGAAATCACGGCCGGCCATCACGTTGATGCTGTCAACGGCGAGGTAGGCACCTTCAGGGAATCCGACGGGGCGGATACGTACACCGAGATACTGTCCGGCGAAGTCATTGCCGCTGGCTTCCTCCAGGCTTACGCTCTTTCCGGTAGTCCAATATGTTGCGTAGAATTCGCCCCAGTTTTTCCATCCGTTGGCTGTGCGCACATCGACTTCGATGGTGGCGTCGGCCTCGTTGAGGGCATCCTTGTCGGCACCGCAGGCCTGGAACCAGAATTTCGCGTCTTTGTATTCGGAGCGGTTGTAGGGAGTGGTGAGCGTGTCGTCGTCGGCCAGACGCAGACCCTTCGAGCCGTCGGCACCGATGCCGTCGACGATGGTGCCGGTGGTGGTGAAGTCTTCGGGCAGGGCACTCTCACAGTCGGAAGTCCAGGTGTGGTCTTCGTCGCTGGTATAGGACTTCTTGTACAGCCACATGTAGTAGTTGTAGGCCAGGTCTTCCTTGTCCCATGTAGCGGTGAAGGTGCTGTCGGTGTAGTTGCTTGTGCCGGTGACGGTGGGCGGCGCAATGTAGTTGTTGGTACGCTCTACATGTACATAGTCGATGATACAACTACCGTAGGAGAGCAACTGTAGGAAACCGTCGGAAGCCGAGGTCGTGTTGTGGGCTTTGAGCGTGAGCGTCACCCATCCGCGGTCGGGGTAGAGGTTGGTGCGTATGGTGGTGTTGCCGTCGTCGGTGTCGGCGAATGAGGGATTGTTGTAGCCGTCCTTGAGTACGTTGACGAAGAGACTGCAGGAATTCTTGCCTATGTTCTTGGCGCGTACGGTGATGGTGAGGTTGCCGGAATAGTCGCCGAGCGGGGAGTTGAGCACGGCTCCGATGTAGCCGAGCGGGTCGTTGAGGTAGGCATTGCCGCCTGCCTGGAATACCCATGAGCCGCACCATCCGGGTGTCTCGGTGTATTTGCTGTCGATGTCCCACTGTACGGGGCCGCCGAAGTAGCCGTACTCGTCGCAGAGGGCTTCGGTGTCGGGCTCGGTCTCGGATCCGGCGGTGAACTTGCTGAAGTCTTCCATCAGCCGCTCTTGGGTCTCGCTTTCTTCATACCATGACTTGGTGGAGGGTGCGGCAAGGTTCTTGGCAAATGCGTTGGCGGAGGTATTGGCGTGGACGTTGCCCTTCATCTTTGCCACGACGGGTACATCGTGGCCGTTGATGCGGACTGTTTTGTTGACGGATGTCACAAATCCCTTGTCGGGCCCGGAGGCAGAAGCGCTGAGCGGGAGTAGCGTGAGGGCTGTCAGCAACACACCATAGGCGGAGGTAATTTTTCTCATGTTCTGTTGTGCTTTGATATGGTGGGGAACTCGTCTTACGTCGTTTGCACCGGCGGTTCGGAGTAGAGTTCCCCCAACGACTTCTCGCCGCCGATGTTCTTTCTTTTCATTCGGCGGCAAAGGTAGGGCATTTTGTCCGATGTGTGGGTATGTCGCGTGTCTTGATATGTATCAGATTATAAATTGAGACACGTTATGATTGAAAACAGGTCTATTTGCTTGCGTTTTGCAACCGGGCGGTCTTCTGGTATTCGCTGGGCGTAAGTCCGGTGACGCGCTTGAAAATGGCGACAAAATTGGTGCGGCTCTTGAATCCTACACTGGCGGAGATGGCCTCGATGGTGAGATGTCCGTACTTTTCGGCGTCGCCCAACCGTCGGCACGCTTCGCGCACCCGGTATTCGCCGAGCAGGGCGTTGAAGTTTTTGCCTTCCACCTCATTGATGACGTGCGACACCTCGGCGTAGGGCACGTCGATGGCCTGTGAGAGTTGGGTGAGCGAGAAGTCGGGACTGCAGATGGTCTCGGTGTCGGCCATGACGCGTCGCACCTCGTTGGCGATGTGTTGCTTCTCGCCCTCGTCAAGTTTGCTGTACTGGTATTTTGCGTTGCTTTTCTGTACGGCCTTCTCGTCTCTCCGGAGTATGGTCTGCATGTTGTCGTAGAGGGCTTGCTGCTGGCGGCGCAGGTCGCGGTTCTTGCGCCGGATGCTGATGATGTATCCGGCGGCAGAGGTGATGGCCACGATGCAAAGGACGAGGATGATGTAGGACATGCGGCGCTGTATGTCGAGGATGCGCACGCGGGCATTGGACTCCTGCAGTTCGTTGATGAAGTGCATCTCGCCGGCCATATTCAGGTGCAGGTCATTGGCCATGCGCTCTTTGGCCTTGAGGTATTCTATCTCATAGTGGTCGGCACTGTCGCGCAGTCCGATGCTTTGGTAGTATTGGGCCTGCGATTTGTAGAATCCGGTTTCGAGGTCTTCTATGTGGTTCTCGTTGAGAATCTGGCGTATGCGGGCGAAGGTGCGGCGTATGCCTTCACGGTCGTGCTGCTGGGTGTAGATGTCGATCTTGAACTGCTGCATGGAGAACTCGTAGCGCTCGGGGGTGTCCTTGATGTCGATGAGTCTGATGGCGGTGTCTATTTCGCGCAAGGCCGTCGCAAAGTCATTGCGTATGTAGGCGTCGATGGCGCGCTCATGGTGTACGTTGTAGGCCACAAGCGGTGTGCCGGCGGGAAACTTTATCGACTTGTACTTCTTGCGGATGTCGGCTATGGAGTCAAGTTGTCCCGAGGATATGCAGTACTCCAGCAGGTTGCAGTATACGATCTGCACGATGCGCCACTCCTTCGCTTCGCAGGCGTAGCGGAAGGCATCGGTGTAACTTTTCATGGGCAGCCGCGTAAAGTATTCGTCGTCGGGATGCAGTTCGGAGAGTGTCAGGTAGAGGTTGCCGAGGTTGAGGTTGAGGTACGCAAGATTGCCCGTCAGCCCGTATTCGGTAGAGATCTTCTCGCCTTCATGCAGGTATTGGTACGACTTCTGGTAGTCGAAGTAGTGGTAGAAGTAGATGTACCCGATATTGTTCATCGCCTGTGCGATGCTCTTTGTCTCGTCTGTCTTCTGGTGTGACTTGTAGCGTTTGTTGGCTACAATGCTGTAGGCGACGAGTGCCTCGTGTATCTTGTTGTCGTACAGGAACTGCCGTCCCATGTGGAGCAGGGTGGTGTCGGGCTTTCCAGACCACAGGGTGAAGAGACTGTCGGTGTTCTGCCCGCTTGCGGAAGCGTCGGCGGCGACAAGCGACAGCATGAAGGTCAGAACGATGACCCAATGTCGGGGGAGTGTTTGCATAGAGGCGAATGTTGGAAAGAATGAGGGGTGGGGTGTTGCGGGAGCTTTCGGCTTACGCCCCCCGCTTGTAGATGAAGCGTGCCAGACCGTAGATGTATCGGCGGAAGCCGGGCTTATAGGCCAGGATGTGGTCGAACCATCCGAGATGGCGGCCGGCCATCTTGACCACGATGCCTACGTAGAACATAGCGAATATCGTGCCGATGCCGACAATGTGCCACTGCCATGCACCGAAGAAGGCGTAGCAGGCGATGATGCCGAGCACGACGAGCGACACGTCGACGCAGATCTTGACCTTCGGGAAGTCGATGCCGCTGACACGGCTGATGGCTACGGGAAATCCTTCGCCCGGCATGGTCACGCTACCGCAGCGCACTTCGAGGGCGATGCCCGCTCCGAGCACGGTGCAACCGACAATCTGCGCTACTACCTTCTGCCACAGCAGGGTAGGGGCGAGCCATGAGGTGAGGAACATGTTGAAGTCGATGAGCGAACCGAAGACGAACCCCACCAGCAACTGGAACGACTGCACCGGTTCGAAGCGGCGGCGCAGCACGCAGATCTGTCCGGCCACGAGCAGGCCGTTCATGATGTAGGTGTACTGGCCGATGCTCAGCGCGGGCACCATCTGGGCCTTTCCGGCGCTCTGAAACACGTAGGGCAGTACGCTGATGACGCTGGAACCCAGCATGGAGCGTACGCATACGGCTACGCCGACGGTCATGATCCAAAGTGAAACGAGCAGCAACAGGTGCTGCCATGCAAATGAAACTATCTTGTCTTTCATATCCTAAAAACTTAAAAACGCTCGAAGGCAATTTTAGAAGGCTTGCCTTAAAGGCGGGTTCTATAAATTGCCTTTGATGGATTTTTGGATTTTAGCCGAGCAGATT